>JALFCG010000164.1 GCA_022771265.1 Prevotella sp. | reverse complement strand
ACAGGAGCGGAAGACTTCATGGCAATACATTCGGTCGCAGACACTGCCAAGAAAAACGATTTTTCACGCTGGGATGCAATTTTAGGGTTGGTCTGACAGACCAACCTCGTCAGTGTGCCCTTATTATAGCTGAGTAGTTACGCAATAGCTTCATTTGTATAGAGATCTTTTCCTGCTATTGCTGTTTTTCCAATGGACAGTTTAAAACTAAGCAGAGTCGTTCCGGCAGGAATAAGTTTTACATTTGAGTGTTTAACAGCATCATCTGTTATCTTTTCCTTTGTATCATAAATAACTTGACCATTCATTTCTGATATAGATACCCATAAATTTGTGCCGTTATTATAGTACTCAATGTTCTTTCTTGATGGAGTACCACCAATCAATATATTACACACTCCATTTGGTCCACCCAGCTGAACAATGTCAAATTTTGAAGAAATTGTTCCTTGGGTCTCAATATTAAGCTTAATTGCATTATCAAACTCCGCCCTTGAGAAATCCATCATATCCTTCAGCCAATAAGTCTTGGTATATTTCTCGAGATGTTCGGGCACGGTAGTCACAGTGCCGTTACCGATAAACGAATTGCGAATGGCAGATGCCAACGTTCCACGGGCAAATCGATCATCGGGATTGTAAAGCAAACCGCCAGGCTGGTTGATGACGATGCCCTCCGCACCCTTGCGGTTGCTCCAGTCATAGCCAAGGAACGATTTCTGTTCTTTGTTGTCGGCAGGCGACGTAATGACAAGAGTACGTTGCTCTCTTGACAAAGCAAAGTAGTATAGCTTATCACGCTCAACTCTAAGCGCAAACTCATAGAATTTCTCCTTGCGAATTCTTTCTTCCTCTTCTGCAGTGCATTTTTTTGGCAATGTGATTGACATTTGTGCAAAGGCATCAGCATAGACTTTCATGTAGCTGTTTGAATACAGTTCTTCCAAATCCATTTCTTTGCGCATGAAACGGAGATATTCCTCTTCCTGAATACTCTGATGTTGCAGATATTCAGCCAACAGCTGTCGGTCGGTGAAATCCGTTATATCATTGCCATTCATGATTGCATCTACACTGTCTTTTGTAAGTTCAGCAATGCGAGGAGGCTCATTATAGCGTTCAAGGAAAAGTGTTACGGTATTTGTACCTGTGGCACCAAAAGTCTTGCTGCCGAAACTGACGATAGCACGAATATAAAAGTTTTGCATCAATTCCTCGCGTGCAGCCATGTAGCTATTAGATGAATTGCTGAGAATAGACGCTGGCAGCACAACAGCTGCCAGACCTTGAGGGCGCAACAGTTGCGAAATACGTTCAACGAAAAGGGTCTCTATCTCTTTACCGTCATTAGTTACTACATCAAGTATGCGAAAGGTGTTATTTCGGAGTTTGAGATGTTGCTTGAATCCACTGACGGAGTAGGGAGGGTTGGCAACAAGAATGTCAAACGTTTCAGCTTCTATGCCTTTGTCTGCATAATTTTCAAGACCATCACCAAAGATAATATTAGCCCCACCTGCTCCATTCATGAAGAGTGAAATCTTGGAAACACGTGCGAGACGATAGTCTTTTTCCACGCCATAGATATGTTTCTCTACCCACGAGTTTTCGCTTTGCCGACGTACTGCATTTATTGCTTCGATTGCTTCCGTCAGGAAATGTCCGGCTCCACAAGCATAATCAATTACATTGGGCAGTCCATGGTCGGATATGTACGTCTGTAGTGGCAAGCTATCCCAAATAAAACGGGTGATGGGCATGGGGGTAAAAAACTGACCTTCGTTCTGCTTAAATCCCTTGTTTAGCAATTGTTCAAATAGGTCGCCCAAAAATTGGTGTTTGCTGGGATATACGATGCGATAAGGCTGGAACAACTTTACTACTTCAACAAGTATCTTGCCGTTTTGGAAGAACAACTCTTCGTTGTGTACATCTTTAAAGGCGAAGTCGTTGTTGGAATAGAACTTCAAGATACGGATTGTCTTATTGAGTTCTTCAATAGCACGCTTGCGCTTTTGTCCTGTATACTGTATAAACAACCGCTCTGCATAATCGGCTTCAACATAGAAAATCTTTTCTTTCATAAACTCCTCCATGCCTTGGGTGTGAAGGCGTTGCAAGCGGTCTTGCAGACTTTCGTAAGTGTCTGTGCCTTGCTTGTATTGGAATTCCACCTCCTCAAAATCTTGCTTCTTAATTTCATCCACAAGCTTACAAATAAAGAGGGCTACCAACCGGTTGAAGGCATTCTCCTTGTCAGAAACGTTATTGTGGCGCAGAATCTCTTCAAAACGGTTTACTATTTTATCATCAGGAGTAAAGTCGCGCAGTTTCTGTTTACGCAAAGGGGGAATACCTATATTATATGCTTGGCTGTCATCGTCAAAGATGAGATTGTCCAGCCATGCTTTGTTGTATGTCTCGCACCATACTTCAAATCGTTCAGCATCATTTTTTGCATTACGGTAGATCAGAACATCCTTGTCCTTCTTTGCCATCTCTTCTATGTTCTTGTCATCTGAGCAAGAGATTACTTGTGACTTTACCAGCAATTGCCCATCTTTCCAATCAGAAGCATAGAGAACTAGCCAACGTGTTGCATTTTCCTGCTGCCAATAACTGAAAAGTTGCCCTCCGTATTCCTCCGTGTTTTTGACTTCTTTATTATATTCAGAGCCAGCAGTTTTACATTCTATGATTATCAAAACATCCCCTTGTTCATCTCGAACAACTATATCAGCCTTGCCTCCTTTTGCGTCTCTCCCAAGCTGCCATTTAGGCTCCAACTCTATATGCTCAGGTCGATAGCCTTTTGCTAATAGGCGACACACACATTCAAAAACCACGAAATTCTCATTGTGAGAAAAATTGCTTGTAGTCTTATCATTAACAATTAGTCCTTCCGCCTCGGGATATATCAGTTTCTCATTCTCAAAATCCACATGAAGACAGCACGTATCATATTTTTGAGTGAAATACTCCCCAACAGCTGCTTTCTCAAAACCGATATTTAAGAGGACATCTTTGATATTATCTTTTGTAATCATGGTTAAATGGCGAGATTTATAATATCCGATTTTTTTATTCACTTGTCTCATCTGAGAGCACTTTCCAGTACCCTCCCTTGGCAGGACCTATGCGTTTTATGACACCTTTTTGTTGGAGCACTTTTAGATTGTACTTTACCCCATCTTCTGACAATGAGCCCAAGTGAGATGAGATTTCTTTACGTCCTGCATATGGATGGTGAAGCAGAAAATCGACAATTCCTTTCTGTATAGGTGTAATATCAATGTTTTGTTTCTGGGTAGTTTCTGGGTAGTTTCTGGGTAGTTTCTGGGTGGTTTTACCTTCTATCTGGTCGCCGGGGATATTTTCTTGCCCTTTTCTTGCCCTTTCTTGTCCTTCTTCAAATTTATTAGCCCATACAGATGCTTTCATGATGAAGGCGACCAAATGATATTGAGGTTCCTTCGTGCCAATGGCAGAAAGCTCACGACACATACGGTCAACGCCTTCACCAAATTCCTTTACGTAGTCGTAGGCTTTCAGGTACTCGGCAATCTTGGGATTGCGGGAGAAGTGGGTGTGGCGGATGTTGTCTGTGCGGACAATACCGGGCAGTTTGCCAGGGGTTTCGAACACAAGGCGGTCATCGAACATCTTTATCTGTATCTCCGTTCCTTTGATGCTATAATCGCGATGGCAAACCGAATTTACCGTCATCTCTTGTATCACGAACTTGGGATATTCCCGGTCGGTCTTGAAGAGTCCGTCCTCGCCCAAATAAGAATGTTCTTTCACTTGGGTTTCAAGGTAGTCGATAGTCTTCTGTATCTGGTCGAGAATACGCCCCTCAAAAGTAACGTCCTTGATGACGTTCATCTCTCTGCCGACTTTCTCTTCTGTGCCGTAGTACTTGATAAAACGGACACGGGCACGGGGAAAGAAATTCTGAGGACGCTTGCCGAAAAGTAGGATACAGGCAGTGCTGACTTGTGGCACATCTCCTTTGTAAGTCAGGAATCCCTTGTTCTCTTGCAGGTATTCCATTGGAGACTTGCCATAACCAATGCGCTTCATGTATGCTTTTACAGCATCCATGTCGATGTCCTCTATGGTGGCATCGAAGGCAGGGCTGTCTTCATAATATCTTTCACCCTTGTCATACATCAGTTGCAGACGTTCCTCAAATGGCAACTTGCGCGACTTGTCTCCCACCCGCCAAAACACCTCATCGGCTTGGTTGGCATGGAGACGAGGACTGGCAGGGACATGGATTATTAGTATTTGGTTGTCGTTGCCCTCGCTGTCTTGGCAAGGCATGAATTCCGTTGTCACAGAGATGGTGGGCACACAGAAATCAAACGGTGTGCGCAGTATCTCGTTCAGGTGAGCCTTGTCTTGGTCAACACCCTCAATACGACGAGTCTTGTCGGATATACCAACGGCTATCATGCCGCCATCGGCATTTGCCATAGCGACAATGGTGTTGGCGAGAGCCTTCGGTTCGATGTGAATGCTCTTGCAGTCGAAAGTCTGCCCTTCGGGCATCTGACGTATCTCTTCGATAGTATATCTCATAATCTGTTCACTCCACTTTGGTATGGCAAATCAACTCGTGTATGTCCACATTGAGAACCTCAGCTATCTGTGCCAATGTCTTCAAGTCTGGTTGTGCGTGGTTGTTGCACCATTTCGACACTGTGGCAGGGTCCTTATGCAATGTCTTGGCTAACCATTTACTCATAATACCTCTTTCTGCCAATACAGTCTTGATACGATTCAAATCTGCCATACTTCAATTATTTGTTGTGTTTGTCGCAAAGTTACTGCTTTTATCCGAGCATAAAGAATAAATCCACATAAATCTGTCTAAAAGAGTGTTGTTCTCCCAAATACAAAGCATTTTTGTGTTCAAAATGACCTGTTTCGTACCTTCTTATATCACATAAATCTCTTCACTTTATACCACATTCTATATATACAGCAATAAAGTAAAGTTGTCAACCTAGTTCTATGCAAGTAGATGGGGTACTTTCAAAGTACACCATCATTCGCAATCCAGATACTGTTTCTTTGAGTGTGTCTGATTGGTGGCACGAAAAAAGGGACTTGACGATTTGTACAAGTCCCAAGAAGTTTGTAGTTTTAGGTGACCAAACTTAAAATCTACAAAAATGCTTCTTACAAAGGAATAACTTTCTGAGCAAATACGCAAGCATGCAGAGAAGAAAAATGGTCTTCACGACTTGATGGAGATTATACTCGAGAGTATGATGGTCGCTGAACGCGGCGAGTTTCTGGCTAAAAATCCGGGTAACAAAGGTAACTATGACGTATCTCAACTAGTCGCCTGAAATACAGGCCATGATATGTACCACCAACTGGATAGAGAGGCTCAACCGCGACTTCCGAAGGGTGACTCGGACGAGAACTGCCATGCCCAACGAGGAATCCGTGCTGACTCTGATGGGTAGTGTGGCAATGGACCACAAGGCGTTCGATAGGGCATTGCCGAACATAACAATTGACAAAAAGCTTTTCCCAGACTGATGGTAAAGGTTTTCTTAGCGGAACGGCCCTCCTATAAACAGTGGAACCGCCTCAACGGAGACGGCTCCTATAATCCAACTGTTTCCAGTGTGGGCATAGCCTTGTTGCTGACGGGTTGCTCCTCAGCAGAGCCCGTTTCCTCGTCCGGCTACACTACAAATTTACTATTTTTATGATAGATTTACTATTTTTATAATAGAACAACGAAATAATGAGAAGAAATAATTAGATTTGCATCGTCATCTGAGGTCTACAGACTTGAGTGAACTCACCTCAGACACACTAAGTGAAACACTACCTGAAGAATAGAGTATGAAACGAAAAGTATGCTATTGGATCCTGCTCTTGGCGGGGTTGCTCCTGCCGGGCAGCGCAAGTGTTTATGCACAGTCCTTGCGTGGTGTGGTGACCGAGGCCGAAACCGGCCAGCCCATCGTCGGGGCTACCGTCATCCTGAAGGGCTCCTCCACCAATGCGACCACCGATGAGGAGGGCAACTATACGATAAAGGACATTGTCCCCGGACGTTACAACGTTGAGGTGAAGGTTCTGGGCTTCGCACCCATGGAGGTGCAGGAGGTGCTGATTGCGGGCAACAAGGAGGTGGTTGTCAACTTCGCCCTCAATGAGATCACCAAGATGCTGGGCGAGATTGTGGTGCGCCCCACCGTGACCAAAGAGAAGGCCGTCAACCCCTGGGCCCTTGTCGGCGCCCGTATGCTCAGCATGGAGGAGGCCAGCCGCTATGCCGGCGGCTACAGCGACCCCGCCCGTCTGGTCACCTCGTTTGCTGGCGTGGCAGGCAGCCCCGACAACAACGGTATCTCCGTACACGGCAATGCCCCGCAGAGCCTCTCGTGGCGCTTGGAGGGCATCGAAATCAACAGCCCCAACCACTTCACCGATGCCTTTAGCATGGGCACAGGCGTTGTCAGCGCCCTGAGCTCGAACGTGCTGGCCAACTCTGACTTCTACAGCGGCGCCATGACAGCAGAGTATGGCAATGCCCTCTCGGGCGTGATGGACATGCACCTCAAGGCGGGCGACACCCAGAAGTTCACCCACGCCCTCCAGCTCGGCAGCCTCGGCATCGTAGGCAGCAGCGAAGGGCCGTTGAGCCGCAAGACAGGCGCATCCTACATCTTCAACTATCGCTACTCCTTCACCACGCTGGCACGCGAAATCGGCGTCCTCTCTACCGATGGCGACCAGGCGGACTTCCAAGACCTTAACTTCAAGCTCAATTTCCCCACCCAAAAGGCCGGCAACTTTGCCATCTTCGGCCTCGGCATGAAGGATAAGTACTGGAACGATGTGCCCGACTTCGACGAGTGGGAAACGGTCTATGACCAGGAGTATCTCGAGTCGCGCCAGACCATGTTCGTCGGCGGTCTGACGCACAACATCTACCTGGGCAAGGGATGGAAGTGGAACACCGCCGTGGCCTATTCGCTCTTCAAGAACGACGGCGACGACTACTATGCCAACTACTACTACGGCAACGCCCCCGTGAGCGCCGACAAGCACACCTTCCCCAAGTATGCCGAGATGCGGCAGAAAAACCAGCAGCTTACCGCGCAGACGGGCCTGCAGAAGCGCTTCTCCGAAGCCTTCCTCTCCAAAGTGGGCGTTAACTATAGCGAGTACTACTTCGACCTCAACCTCAATATGGCCGATGCCGTAGGAGCCAACACGCTGCGTCCCGTCTATGGCGCCGACAGCCATACCGGACTGCTCACTGCCTACCTCTCCAACTCGTGGAAATGGAACCGCTGGATGACCTTCAACTTCGGCGTCAACAGCGAGCACTTCCGCCTCACCAAGGAGCATACCATCGAGCCGCGTGCCGCCCTGCAGTGGAACCCCGGCCATGCCAACGCCTTCTCGCTGGGCTACGGCCTCCACAGCAAACTCGAGAAGATGGACGTCTATTTTTATAAGGACGAGAACGGCAAGTATGCCAACCAAAACCTCGACATGAGCAAGGCACACCACTTCCTCCTCTCATGGATGCACCGCTTCAGCGACAAGATGAACCTCCGCGTGGAGACCTACTACCAGTATCTCTACGACCTGCCCGTCGAGAACGACATCAACAGCACCTACTGCGTGCTCAACCGCCGCGAGTACTACGTGGATAAAGCCCTGACCAACGCCGGCAAAGGCCGAAACTACGGCATCGACGTCACCCTTGAGCGCTACATGAGCGGCGGATGGTACGGCATGGTCAACGGCTCGCTCTACAAGTCAGAATACAAAGCCATGGATGGCGTGTGGCGCAACACCCGCTACAATCGTACCTACCTCGTCAAGCTGTTGGGCGGTAAGGAATGGATGCTCGGCCGCAACAAGCAGAATGTGCTGAGCGTCAATGCCAAGTTTACCATGCAGGGCGGACTGCGCCGCACCCCGGCCGACCTCGACGCCACCAAGGCCCTTTACGATGCCGGACATATCGAGGCCGACGTCGTGCTCAAAGACAAGGAAGCCTTCAGCAAGAGCTACGACGCGCTGCCCACCGTCGATCTCACCGTAAGCTACAAGATAGCCGGCAAACGCTGCGACCACACCATCGCCATCGAAGCGCTGAACCTCACCAACGCCAAGCCGCCCTATTGCGAGACGTACAACTATAAGTACAACCGCATCGACACCACCGATGCCGAACTCTCCTTCCCGAACATCTACTATCGCATCACCTTCTAACCCCCTGCCGCTTCCGGCAGCGACGGCACGCGCCGTCCGATAGGAATCTCGCCCTCCGCGACACCTGCTTTTTCAGAAAAGTGGCCGCAGAGGGCGATTTCAATCCATAACCTTTTTTCAATTATTGCTGTCCGGTAACAGTTTTGCGGGGGTGGCGAGGGGTGTGTCAAAATGAAGATGGTTGAGCGACGGGGCCCGCTATCCCAACTTCAACGCCTATCGTCCGATATTATTTTACACGTCAAGTAGTTACGTATTGACGATTTTCGCGTGGGTACTACAGATTTCGTTTTTGTAATGTTGATACATGCCGGCAGCCTAGACGGCTACAACGATGTTTGAGGGGCAGGATGGCTGAAGGCTATCCCACGACCTCCGCAGGAGGGCGAGCGCCAGCCCGGGTCAATGATTTTGAACGACAACATAAACAACGAATACAACAATGAAGGTTGCCCCGGTTGTTTATGTTGTCGTGTTTCTTTATTTGACGACAACAGGAACAACTATTGCTGTCCGGTAAACGGTCGCAATATGATGTGCCGTAAGTCGTTCCTATAGAACAATCCCCTTAGCGGCGATGAGGATGGCTGAAGGCCATCCCTCGACCTCCGCAGGAGGGCGAGCGCGTCAGCCTCTACTATGGCCTTTCCACTTACAGCGTGTGGATAGCTCCGGCGGCCTCTCCGGGGTGGTGCTCCCTTCGGTCGCCCCGGGCTTGGGGCAAACATTTCCTATTGATTCACTTTGCGTCTTTGGCAATTAGTTCTTCAATCACCCGCTCATCCGCCGGCAGCCATTTTACGGTATGAAGACCTTCCTTCGTCAGCCAGCGGGCGTCTTCGTGCTCAAGGAGCGACAGCTGACCGTTGACGATTGTGCAGAGATAGCAGTGCATCGTGAGGTGAAACCCGGGGTAGTCGTGCTCCACCGTTGTGAGCAGCGCGCCGACGTCTATCTCTGTGGCCAGTTCTTCGCTAATCTCGCGCCGCAAAGCCTCTTCCGGCGTTTCGGCCGGCTCCATCTTCCCTCCCGGAAACTCCCACCAGTCCTTCCATTCGCCATACCCGCGTTGGGTGGCGAAGTACTTGCCGTCCTTAACGATGACGGCGGCGACGACCTCTATGGTTTTACGTGTGTCCATCATATTTCCTCTATGCCCAATGATTTCAGATAGGCGTATGTGCCGTCATAGAACGCCGGCAAACGTGTCGGGTCCTCAGGAAATCCCTCCGGCGTCAACCTGCTGTTGCCCTTCGGCACACATATTACGATGCCTTGACGTGCACGGGTCAGAAGTACGCGATAGGCGTTCAGCATGTACTTCTTCTCTTCTTGACCATTAGGCGTGTCGGGCACAGGCGTCCATTTGTTCTTGCCGTTAAATTTGAAAAACTCCCAATGTCCGTCTATGTAACGCATATCTGCGTCCCACAGCACGCAGGCGAAATCCAATTCAAGGCCCTGCACCTGTATCTCTGTGGCCGCGTCTTCAAGATAGTTGGAAGAGCGTACGTCGGTTTTATCCTCCAGAAACCAATGGACAGCATTCTCGTCGCCTTGTGCCAGAATATTTACGGCCAACGGTTTGAACCGAGCGGCCACTTTCGACACCAGCACGCCCGTCTGCTGACTGCCTCTGGCCTTGCTGCGCAGCCATGCGCGCGCTTTGTCCATGTCACGTGTCAGGACGATGGGGTAGCCCTTTGCCGCCACGTCTTTATACAAATCTGCCGCTTCAGCGTTGAAGGAGAGCAGGGCGTGCACGAATGACGACAGTCGCTCTGCCCTGAACGACCTGAGACTTACGGCAAGATGAAGGCTGTCTGAAAACGTCACCTTGCCGTTTTCCCGCAAAAGTTCATTGACCTTACCCTCTGCATATTCGGGCTCTGTCAGTTGGTTGGAAATATACACATGCCAATGCTTGAAGCGATGGTTCAGGGCTTCTATCCATGCCGTAATGCCGGCTTCGCCTGTGTTGATTTCCTGACCACCGCCTACAAGGCAGATGATGACGGCCCAATCCTCGCGCCGGTCGAGCGACCAGATGAGAAATTCGGCCTCGGAGAAGGGAAAGTTTGGCACCTTCAATTTGTTGCCATACGTGCCGCCACGTTTCAGGTAATCCGCAATCCGCTTGTGCGTCCAGCTGCGCTGTGCCTCATCAAAGATGGCCACGTGCTCCACCTCGCCATAGCCGGCCGATTCCAGTTTGACGGCCTTTTGGGGGTCTATCTCCACGATGCCGTTCTCTACAGGATTCTTGATTTTGGCCAACATGTTGTCACGATAGCGGTGGATAATCTGTATGAACTCGCTCACCTCTCTACGTGAATCCGACAGCCGTTTTCCTTTTTCGGTATTTTTCTTGTAATTGTCGCGCGCCAGGGCCTCTGTCAGCACCGCCACAAGCGGGCCGTTTCCCGAAAGGAAAACGGCGCCATCTTCCTTCGAGCAGTTGTCTTCCTTGTAGGTCTGCTTGATGGCCACATCCAGTCCGACGAGGGTCTTTCCCGCCCCCGGTACGCCCGTCACGAAGCATATGCTCTTCTGACCGCTGCGTTTGCTGCGGTCGATAATCTGTAGCAAATAATTGATGGTGGCATCCGTACTGACCTCATCGGCCTCATGCCGCGTGATGTCTTCCACGGAGTGGTTCTCGTAGAGTGTACGGGCGGCTTCGATGATGGTGGGGGTCGGGGTGTATGGACTGATGATCCAATTGTCGATGGTGACGGACGCTGTGGCATGGGCATGATGCAATACCTTCGTCAACATGCTCTGCAATCCCTCTGCACCCGTTATCAAGGGGTTATACACCGCATCGTCATAGACAGAGGGTATGAAATCCGTAGTGCTCCGCTTGTAGTCGGTTGGTATCAGTATGGGCACAATAATCCTGTCGTGACTGAAACGATGGAAATTCTTTAGGTCAAGTGCATAGTCCATCACCTGCTCTACGTCCGCCTGTAAGGCATTTTTTTGTCCCACCTTAAACTCGAGGCAAAAGATGATGCCGCGAAGCAGCAATACGACATCTATGCGCTTGCCGAGGCGGGGGATGTCGTATTCAAAGATGATCTCTCCGGCCTCATCCGTCCAGGGCGTCAGCACCTGCTGCAAGAGTTGTATCTCCCTCTTCCAGGCTTCGCCGGTCGTCGTCTGAGCCTCTCCATGAAAATGGTCATGAAGGGTGCCGAGAACTTCCAGCGTCCCGGAAGACAGGAACTCCTTGAATGCAGCGTGATATAAGCATCTGTTCGTCATGGCAATCCGTTATGATGTCCGCAAGAAAATATATCTTGATTTACTTGTTCAACAACCTTTGGTGACGTGCTCCTTGGCTTGGGGAGTAATCTGTCTTCAGTGTATCCTTCATTTATTTTCTTTCTCCTCACTAAACGCCTTAATCTCTTCAGTGAGCACTTTTTGTAATTTCTCTTTTGGCACTATCAGTTGATAGTCTGCCACACCTATCGGCTTGCCCATGTCTTCAAGGGTAAGTTCTACTTCAACATGGTCTTTCTCTGCGCAGAGGATGATTCCAATAGAGTTGTTTTCGCCATCGCCACGTTCGAGCCGATCGAGTAGTGAAAGATAGTAGTTCATCTTTCCTGCATACTCTGGCTTGAAAGCACCAATTTTTAGGTCGATAGCCACAAGGCAGCGCAAGCCACGATGGAAGAAAAGCATATCCACTTTGCTCTCTTTGCCATAATACTCCAACACATGCTGATTGCCAATGAACGTGAAGCCATTGCCGAGTTCCATAAGGAACCGTGTGATTGCCTTTACAAGGCGATCTTCTAGTTCCAACTCCAAGATTGGGCTTGTCACACCCAAGAACCCTAGATTATAGCTGCTACTGAATACCTCGTTGGCATAACATGCTTGTTTAGCAGGAAGTGTGCGCTCGAAATTATTATCTACCCTTGTTTCCAACTGTGACTCGTACATCTTCATCTTGATGGCATTGAGTAGCAAATCACGGTTCCAACCTTTTTCAATCGTTTCCTGTGAGTAATACAAAGTGGCGTCATCGTTCAGTCCTTTACTCAATAGTAGAAGGTTGTGTGACCAAGGCAAAAGTGCTACGGAGCGTAGCACTTTTTCATCATGCCCGTCATAACGCTGAAAGAACTTCTTCATGTTCCAAAGCTGTCGTGGAGAAACACCCATCTTGGGATACCGCTCCTTCAAGTCCTCCGACAGCCTCTTGACCACTCTGTCGCCATGCCCGCTTTCAATCTTGCGTTCATGGAGCAGTTTGCCAATCTCCCAATATGCAGAAGCTACATTGATGTTGACATGCTTGGCCGTCTCTATCCGTGCATGCTCTATTACCGCAACGGCATGTTGCAGTATTTCGGCATAATCCTTATGCTCTATATCGCACAACGCTTTATTCTGTTCCATTGTCTGCTTTCTCTTGTTGTCTGTGACGGCGCCCACATTAACTTTGCCATAGACGGCATTTTCCTTGTTTGCGCAAATCTACAAAAAACAACTGAGATAATGGCAGACTTGCTCGAGCATCCGGTACAAAACGACTAATCGCTGTTGTCCCGTTGTTATGGCAGACCCTGTTGTCGTTCATACTAAGAAACACGACAACATAAACAACGGGAACAACTGCATGGTTGTATAGGTTGTCCCCGTTGTCGTCCAAAATAAAAATACACGACAACTATAACAACGGGAACAACTGTATGGTTGTATAGGTTGTTCCCGTTGTCGTCCAAAATAAAAATACACGACAACTATAACAACGAGAACAACTGCATGGTTGTATAGGTTGTCCCCGTTGTCGTCCAAAATAAAAATACACGACAACTATAACAACGGGAACAACTGCATGGTTGTATAGGTTGTTCCCGTTGTCGCCATGACGGAATTTATTGCACACTCTCTCCATAACGTGAATTTTGCCGCCAATAACGTGAAGTGCCGCGGCGGGGCAAAGAGAAGGCAAAAGGCGGGACGAGGGGCGAAAAACGTATGCCGGCGCTGCGGTTAGGGCGAGAGATTTTCCTGTTTGGGCGAGAGAAAATCCTGTAACGCTTACTGTCGTGCCCCAAACGCATGGTCTGCGACGGGAAAAAGAGGGCCGTTTTCAGGCTTCTCTTGGAGAATTTTCAGGGAATTTAACGCCGGAGGGGGTGTGAACCATGATTTTTCCCAAAAGCGGCATAAAACAAAGGCCTCGTGCTTGCGCTATATCCGGCCGCGGGGGCTGCGGGTGGGTTTCGCGGGCATTCTCGGGGTTAACAAATGTGAAGAAGCGTTTTGCACACCGGGTGGAAGGCGCGTCATAGCGATGCGCTGGGAAAAGTGTCGCCATCCGGCGTTCCCGTATGAAAATACTTTTGTAAATTTGGCCTGTACAAAGACATCCCCCGCTATGGAGAGCAATGCACTCAAACGCCTGCCCGTCGGCATACAGACCTACGAAAAGATCGTGGAGCAGGACTGCCTCTACATCGACAAGACGGCCTTCATCCCCAAGATGATGGCGCTGAGCAACTATGTTTTTCTGAACCGCCCACGTCGGTTCGGCAAGTCGTTGCTGGTCTCCACACTCCAAGCCTATTTCGAGGGGCGCCGCGAGCTGTTCAAGGGCTGCTATATCGACAGCGTGGAGAAGGACTGGACGGCATATCCCGTGCTGCGCTTCGACATGTCGCAGGCCAAGCATCTGGAAAAGGAAGAACTGGAGCGGTATCTGCACCACCTTCTGGATGAGAACGAGGCTCGCTTCGGGCTCACATCCAACAGTGTTGACACGAACCTGCGCTTGGCCACCCTCATTCAGGCGGTCTACCGGCAGACGGGCCGGCAGGTGGTGGTACTAATTGACGAGTATGACGCGCCGCTGCTCGACGTGACCTACACAGACGAACAGTTGGAAGAGTTGCGCCATATCATGGACAACTTCTACTCGCCGCTGAAGGCCGCCGACCCCTATCTCAAGTTCGTCTTCATGACGGGCATCACCAAGTTCGCGCCACAGACCATCTATAGCGGCCTCAACAACCTGAAGAACATCTCCATGCTACCCGATTTTGCCGCCGTCTGCGGCATCACCGAGGAGGAGGTGGTCACGCAGATGGCGCCCTATCTGGACCGTCTGGCCGAGGCCAAGCACCTCACGCGCAACGAGGCCCTGGCGGCCATCCGACGGCAGTACGACGGCTACCACTTCACATGGCCTTCGCCCGACATCTTCAATCCCTTCAGCCTGCTCAACGCCATGCAGGACCGTATGCTCAAAAACTATTGGTTCGAGAGCGGCACGACGACCTTTCTGGTAGAGTTGTTGAGAAAATTTGGCAACGTCTTCACCGACATCAAGCGCATCGATGCCCTCGCCTGCGACTTCGATGCCCCCACCGAGTATGCCCCCAGCATCATTCCCCTACTCTACCAAAGCGGCTACATCACGATCAAGGACTATGATGAGGACTTCGACTTCTATACCCTCGACATTCCCAACCAGGAGGTGCGCATCGGCCTGACACGCTCGCTCATCCCCTCGTACATCACGCCCGACAGCCTCGTGGTGGACAATACGGCACGACGCATGGCACAGCGCCTCACACTTGGCGACATAGACGGTGCGCTGACCCTGCTCCGCGACTTCCTCCTCACCGTCCCCTACTGCAACGACGCCAACAGCGAGGGCCACTATCAGCAGGTGCTCTACATCATCTTCACCCTCGTCACGGGCTACTTCGTCGATGTGGAGGTGCGCACGGCCACCGGCCGCGTGGACATGGTGCTGCGCACAGACAAGGCGCTCTATCTCTTCGAGCTCAAACTGAACAAGTCGGCCGAGGCCGCCATGGACCAGATTAAACAAAAAGACTATCCTGCGCGTTTCGCCCTCGGTGGCCTGCCCATCATCCGTGTGGGTATCAATTTCGATACCGAGCAGCACACCATCACTGCCTGGCAGATTGAGGAAGAGAAAAGGCCTGTTGAGAAATAGCCCTAATAGTTGTTCTTAAGGGATGCTCAATAACAGCCCTGGGTAGCTATACAAACGCATGGATATAATATCTCATCTTTATATGGACGCCGACGGTTGTTGGCATATACAAAGTAACGAGGAACATCTCGAAGGTGTGGCAAAACTGGCAGAATCTTTTGCTTCCGGGTTTGGCATGGGCAAATGGGGTAGGGTGTTAGGGCTTCTCCATGACAAGGGGAAGGAACGCAAGGCCTTTCAGGACTATATAAGGAAGAGCAGTGGATACGTCTCTGACATTCTGTACACAAAAGAGCATAACCATGCCTTTGTGGGAGGCATACTTGCGAACAGGATTTATAGGAAGGGCTCTGAGAGTCTGCTTTGCAACCAGATAGTTTCACATCATTCGGGCCTGCATGACTATTGCGACATCAAGGGAATGTTGACTCGTGAAATACCATCCGAAGTCAACATACGTATGGATAAGATACAGCTTGAGCGTCCGTCATTTCAATTCACCCCAATACCGGGACTTAATAATATGACAGCTGATGCCAATCATTTATCAAGGATGCTGTTTTCTTGTCTTGTGGATGCCGATTATCTTGACACGGAAATGTTTATGGACGAGGCAGCCGCCAAAATGCGCATCAATGATGTCAAGTTGGAGTCTCTCTTGCCATTGTTGAAGGAGTACATGGATAATCTTCAGAATGGAAGTGCCAAATCGGAGGTTAATGTAATAAGAAGGCAGGTACTGGAAAGGTGCGTCAGCATGTCAATCAGGGAAAGGGGATTTTATAGCCTGACCGTACCAACTGGAGGCGGCAAAACATTGTCCTCTCTTATGTGGGCATTAAAGCATGCCGTACATAATGGTATGAAAAGGATAATAATCGCCATACCCTATACAAGCATTATTGTGCAGACGGCTTTTATACTGAAACAAATCTTTGGAGAGAAGGCGGTGCTGGAACATCATAGCAATTTTGACCCCAACTCAATAAAAGATGCCGCCAAACGACACAAGGCAAAACTTGCCACTGAGAATTGGGACTATCCTATCGTGGTGACAACCAATGTGCAATTGTTTGAGTCGATGTTCAGCAACCGACCATCAGAATGCAGGAAGTTGCACAATATTGTCAATAGCGTCATTATACTCGATGAGGTGCAGACACTACCCACAGATTTCCTCCAGCCCATAGTGGATGCCTTGAAAGCATATCACAATATGTTTGGCGTATCTGTGTTGTTCACTACAGCAAGCCAACCCCTGCTCAGCGGAATCATTGAGGGATGCAAACCAAGTGCAACATTCCCAGGCATTGACAACATTACAGAAATCATACCGCAGGATTATGCTCTTCAGGATAAGTTGCGAAGAGTATGCCTCAAATATGACAATTTTGACAGCACCTATGACGAGATAGCAAAGAGACTGTCAGGCCACGACAAAGTCTTGTGTATTGTGAATACACGCCATGATGCACGTGAGATATACGAGCGTCTTCCTAAGGAAGGTTTGACCATCCATCTGTCGAGGATGATGTGTCCCCGCCATGTGTCTCGTGCAATAGAAGAGATAAAGCAAAGTCTCACCAACAACTCCGAAAGTGTTATCAGGGTTGTTGCGACCCAATTGATAGAAGCTGGCGTAGATATAGATTTTCCTGTGGTTTATCGCCAGGAAGCCGGTCTTGACTCTATTCTACAAGCTGCTGGCAGATGCAATCGTGAGGGAAAGCTGGGCATGGCGACAACGTATGTTTTCAGTCTATCCAAAGAACATAATTTATATGGAAGTATAGTAGATGCCAATCAGGCAAGACTCAACATGAAGGATGTAACAGACTGGTTTGCGCCTGAGACGATGAAAGAGTATTTCAGACAATTATATTGTCGGAAAGATAATTTTGATCGTGAAGATATCAAGGGACTTCTATATAAGCCCAATGAAATGTGCTTTGCTACGGCGGCCAAAGCGTTCAGGCTTATTGAGGATGTCGGAAAAGCGGTTATCGTCAATATGGATGATAGTCTCGAACTTGTCGAGCGCATGAAGACCGAAGGTGTCACCTACGCACTGATGAAGCAACTGTCGCAATATAGCGTCAGCATTAATAAACGCGACTTCGAGCAATTGAAAAGCTATGGAGCAATAGAGGAGGTGATAGAGGGTATTTATGCGGCCAACGACCGAGCGCAATACGATAGAAGTATTGGGCTTCGGATCGACAACCACTGGATGGACGAGATATTAATGGTATGATATGGTATGATATATTCGTTCAACAAGCCATGATGGACTGCACCCTACCCCGGTTTTTTCGAAGGGCAGATAGAAAGATATTTATGAGACAATGAAGTTGAAAGATCAAACAACAAATGATATGGAGCATTCAGACAAGGAATATTGCTTGGAGGTATGGGGCGACTATGCTTGCTTCACCCGTCCAGAACTGAAAGTGGAACGGGTGAGTTATGATGTCATCACGCCATCGGCTGCTCGTGCCATATTTGAAGCCATCCTGTTCAAGAAATATGCAATGAGGTGGCAAGTGACGAAGATAGAAGTTCTTAATCCTATCAAGTGGACATCTGTCAGAAGGAACGAGGTGGGCTCAACGGCAAAAATCAGAAGCACGGGAATATACATTGAAGATACGCGGCAACAGAAGAACTCACTTATTCTCAAGGATGTGAGATACCGTCTGTGGGCAAAACTGGTGTTTATACCTGTTGGCGAACGTCGCAAGGAGGCTTTCGCAAAACACAAGCCAGGAACTGATGAGAACCCCATGAAATACTATCAGATGTTTGAGCGAAGGGCCATACAAGGGCAATGCTTCACGCAGCCCTATCTGGGCACACGTGAGTTTTCCGCTGCTTTCCGTCTCGTGAATCCTGAAAAAGACGCACTATGCCCTGCCCTTTCTGCAGAACAAGGTGGCAATCGTGACCTTGGTATCATGCTATATGATATGGATTTCTCTAATCCCAAAAGCATTCAAGCCATGTTTTATAGGGCTGAGATGAAAGACGGCGTGATTATTGTTCCACCATTAAACAGTGAGGAGTTTTGCGATGATTCTAAAGGCTTTATATGATTATTACAACAGATGTAGTGACCTGCCTCCCATAGGTATGGAAGAGAAGGAAATAGGTTTCCTTATCGTGTTGTCGCCCGACGGACGCTTCGTGCGTTTTGAGGACTGTAGGATAGGAAAAAACCATGCGCGTGCTTACCTTGTCAAGAAACATGTAGGCCGTTCAAGTGGTGCTGTCGCGAATTATCTCTATGACAATGGCGTATACGTGTTGGGCTATTCAGAAAAAAACACCGGTAAGGAACAGAGTTGTTTCGACACATTCAAGGCAAAGATAGAAGAGATCGTAAAGGCATTCCCGGATAACAAGGATTTGTCTGCTATCAAAGCTTTTTACGAGAATAGCAGGGAAACAATTATTCAAACCGTTTCTCAGGATCCTTTGTGGGAAGATATCAAAAAGAACTTGTCAAAGAAGTATTCCATCTTCTCTTTCAGAATAGACGGCGACACGAAGATTGTGGCAGAAAAGAAGGAAATTCTTCAATTTGAAGAAAACGATGGTAATGCTACGGATAACCTCTGTTTAATAACTGGAAGCCATGGGCCGTGTGTTGATACAACTACAGCCACAATGATACCTGGAAGCCAAGCCACGGCAAAGCTTGTCGCATTCCAAATCAATTCAGGATATGACTCATACGGGAAGACAAAATGTGGGAATGCACCCATTTCTGAAAAAGCGGAATTTGCATATACTACGGCATTAAACTCGATGCTGCAGCATGATTCGCGCAATAAGTTCAGGCTTGGCACACGCACGTTTGTCTTTTGGGCGTCAAACGACAAAGAGGCATCAAAAGAAGCCGAGGAAAGTCTGTTTGAACTTCTTGGATATTCCGAAGAAGAGACGGATGATCCCAATGCCCACTTGATAGAAGTGAGGAAGGTCTTTGAGTCCATTTATTCGGGAGTACTTTCCACAGGGCTTGATGACAAGTTTTATATCCTCGGTCTTGCGCCAAATTCCGCACGAATAGCTGTCATCTATTGGTCGGAAACGACATTGAAAGATTTTGCAGAGAAAATACTCAGACACTTCAGTGACATGGAGATAAATGATACCCGCAAAAACAAGAAGCCGTATATGGGTGTCAGGGACATCATCTCGTCTGTAACTCATGGCGGAAAGATGTCTGATGCAACGCCCAATCTTCCCGAAGCGGTCGTAAAGAGCATTTTCCAAGGTTTGCCATATCCTGCCACACTGTATGCTGCCTGCATCCGCAGAATAAGGGCAGAACAGGAACTCACCATTACAAGAGCCGCTATTCTCAAGGCATATTTAAACAGAATCAATAATAACCCCCTAAAGATAGGAATCATGTTAGATAAAGGAAACAATAACCAAGGTTATCTGTGCGGTCGCCTGTTTGCGGTGCTGGATAAGATTCAGTATGAAGCAAACAATATCAGTTCTATCCGTGAAAGATACATGAATGCTGCCAGTGCAACCCCTTCGTCTGTATTTGCCACCATTCTCAACCTGTCGGTACATCATGCGGAGAAGTTGGACGAAGGACGAAGAATCTACTTTGAGAAACTCAAACAGGAGATTTTCGAGAAGATGTCTGCCAATGGTTTCCCCACCCATCTTGACCTTCAAGACCAAGGGCGTTTCTTTGTTGGATACTACCATCAGCGTCAGGACTTATTCGCAAGTAAGAAAGAACAATAATAACAATAATAAAACATACAATCATGTCAGAACTAAAGAACAGATTTGATTTCGTTTACATCTTTGATGTACAGGATGGCAACCCCAATGGTGACCCCGACGCAGGTAATCTACCACGTGTAGATGCAGAAACTGGCATGGGGTTGGTAACAGACGTTTGTCTTAAACGTAAAGTTAGAAACTATGTCCAAATTGCAAAAGGACAAGCCGATGGGTATGATATATTTATCAAAGAAAAGGCTGTTTTGAACACGTTGATTGACAAAGCCCACGACAATCCAGAAGTTGAGAAGGTTGAAAACAAGACTGAGGCTGCCCGCAAGTTCATGTGCGCACATTACTATGATATACGCACGTTTGGAGCAGTAATGTCAACAGGGAAGAACGCCGGTCAGGTGAGAGGTGCTATACAATTGACCTTTGCAAGGTCTGTGGACACCATCGCCACCGCGGAACACTCCATTACGCGTATGGCTGTAACCACAGAAGAAGAAGCAAAAAAACAAAGTGGCGGCAACCGCACAATGGGTCGCAAGGCAACAGTGCCCTACGGACTCTATGTGTGCCATGGTTTCATCTCAGCCAATCTTGCCCAGCAGACCGGTTTCTCTGAAGAAGACCTCACACTCTTCTGGGAGGCCCTGAGGAACATGTTTGATTTTGACCGCTCTGCTGCGCGCGGACTAATGAGTGCACAGAAATTGATTGTCTTCAAGCATGACTCTGTTCTTGGCAATGCCCCAGCCAATAAGCTGTTTGACCTTGTTAAAATAGAAAAGGTTTGCAATGGTGCTCCGCGTTCCTTCAATGACTATGCCGTCACCATAGACAAGGACGCAGTGCCTGCAAATGTCTCCGTAGAGGAACTTATATAATAATGTATAGAGAGGACGATATGCTGATGTTGTCGGGGATACAGCACTACAGGTTCTGTCCCCGACAATGGGCTCTCATACATCTTGAGCAGCAGTGGGACGACAATCGGCTGACGATTGAGGGTCAACTGCTGCACAAACACGTTGATAACCCCTTTTATCGTCAGAAGTGTGGAGACCATATCACCCTGCGTTCTGTCAGTATTGCATCCTGCGAACTCGGGCTCTACGGTGTCAGCGATGCTATAGAACTTTTGCCGTCCGAAGATATGACAGACACTATCCAACACCCGAAATATCCTGGGCGTTGGATTCCTGTGCCTGTAGAATATAAGCATGGAAAGCCAAAGAGAAACGAGGTGGATGAAGTGCAACTGGCAGCTCAGGCGATATGCCTTGAAGAGATGTATTCCATACATGTGGCTTACGGCGTATTCTTCTATGGTGAGATACGGCATCGTGTAGAAGTGGAAATAACCCCACGATTGCGTGACATCGTAAGAGTGTGTGCGGATGAAATGCATAGCATATTCAAAAGTAGGATAATTCCAACCGCATCCAAAGGAAAGCACTGCGACAACTGTTCCCTCAAGAATATCTGTCTGCCGGAAATCACTGATTGCAGCGATGTGACGACCTATCTTAAAAACAATTTGTTGGCATGAGGAAACTATTGAATACACTGTATGTCACAACCCCAGAAGCCTATCTCAGCAAGGATGGGCTGAATATCGTTGTATCTGTCAAACAGCAGGAGGTGTTCCGTATTCCTTCAATAAACATCGAAAGCATTGTCACTTTCGGATATATGGGAGCAAGTCCGGGACTGATGAAGCTTTGTAGTGACAGCGGCATATCGCTCACATTCTTGACTCCTCATGGCAGGTTTATAAGTCGTGTTCAAGGTGCCACTCATGGCAATGTACTTCTACGCAAAGCACAGTATTCTTTGTCCGACAATGAAGATTGGTCTTTGCATATAGCCCAACTCATGATTGCTGCTAAGATACAGAACTATCGTAACATCCTCAGAAGATACATCCGCGACTATGGAGAATGTCCAGAAGTGGAAGCAGCGTCCCAGGTTCTCGATATGAACAAATTTCATGCTCTCCATGCTGCAGACAAGACACGGCTGATGGGGTGGGAAGGCACAGCATCAAATATCTATTTTGAAGTCATGCCAAAACTCATACTGAATCAAAAGGAGTCTTTTCCGTTCAATGGCAGAAATCGTCGTCCGCCCAAGGATGCTGTAAATGCCATGCTTTCCTTGGCATACACATTGATTGCAAATGACACATCGGCTGCTCTTGAAACGGTAGGGCTTGACCCTTACGTGGGATTCCTGCACTCGCTTCGTCCGGGGCGCACCTCTCTGGCTCTTGACATGATGGAAGAGTTCCGAGCCTATATCGGAGACCGTTTCGTCTTATCGCTCATCAACAAGCGCCAAATCACGCCAAAGGATTTTCTCCACCAGGGTGACAATGGCGTGATCTTGACTGACAAGGGCAGAAAAACATTCCTTACAGCATGGCAGAACCGTAAACGAGAGACCATCATCCATCCCTATCTCAATGAGAAGGTGGAAATAGGTTTGCTGCCATACGTCCAAGCCATGATGTTGGCAAGATATATAAGAAAAGACATCGATGACTATCCTGTTTTTCTAATTAAGTGATAACTCATGTATATACTGGTAACATACGATGTGAACTCAACAGACAGGTCTGGTCAAAGACGCTTGCGCAAAGTCGCAAAAGCATGTCTTGATTATGGCCAACGAGTGCAAAACTCTGTCTTTGAGTGTGAACTGACAGAAACGCAGTTTTGCCTGCTCAAAGAGCGGATAAAAGACATTATTGATACAGACGCTGATAGTGTGCGTTTCTATCATCTCAACAGGAACGAATACCGTCGTGTTGAACTCCTTGGAGTGGAAACAGCATATAGGGTTGATAGTGCTATAATCATATAGGTGCGAATGTGAAGCGTTGCATAGTTCACTCTTCTTTCGCATGAATTGATTTACTGTCTTTTATGAGAATCGCAATGTGTTTTTTAGGAATATGACATACGAAATATATCTTTCGCAAAAATAACATCATACATGCCTTATAATCATATGTATTATAGGCATAGGGTCGCTCCCCGTGTGGGAGCGTGGATTGAAACTTGCGATGGGCGGCGAAAAAAGGGTCTTACCCCGGTCGCTC
>JALFCG010000035.1 GCA_022771265.1 Prevotella sp. | reverse complement strand
GCGCAAGATAACCATCGGCGCAAAAGGTGTGGCAGAGGAACCAAACGACGAAGACTTCGCAGATGCCGCCGTGTATAAAATCGCACTACCCGCCGAAGCCATGGCAAAGGCAAACCGCCTTCTCTGCATAGAATACCAAGGAGACTGTGCCCGCCTCTATGCCAACGGTAAGCTCGTTGCCGACCAGTTCCAGTACGGTCGCCCCTTCCTGTTTGGTCTGTGGCGACTGCCCGAAGGTATCACGGAGCTTGAGCTCCGCATCCTGCCGCTGCAACCCGCTGCCCCCGTCTATCTGCCAAGAGAGGCCGATAAAACTCCAGGCGAAGGAGTGAAGAACTTGTTTATTACATCCAAAGGACAGTGAAATCTACAAAAAAATGAAGTGATACTGTTGCGAGAAACTCAAAAGTGATTAAACAAAAAGAATCCCGGATTTCAACTAACCCGGGATTCTTTTCATTTATTATAAAGCTAGAAAAACTTTTCTATCGCTATTATTCTGCTGTTTTTTCCTCAACAGCCTTGGTTTCCTCAACAACAGGAGCTTCCTCTGCTGCCGGAGCTTCCTCTACAGGTGCTGCTACAGGAGCGTTTTCAGCAACTACAGTGACAGGAATGATTACAGACACTTCCTTGTGGAAATGAACGGTGGCCTCGTAACTACCGACCTTCTTGATATCGCGCATAACGATAATCTTGCGGTCAATGTCGTGACCAAGCTTCTTGAGCTCTTCAGCAACGTGTGCGGCAGTCACTGAACCATAGGTAACGCCAGTGGCGCTGACCTTTGCCGAGATTGTGAGTGCTACACCGGAAATGGCATCTGCCTTCTGCTGTGCTGCGTCCTTTATGGCTGCGAGCTTGTGAGCCTGCTGGCGAAGGTTTTCTGCAAGTACTTTCTTCGCTGATTCAGAGGCGATTACACCTTTACCCTGTGGAATGAGATAATTACGTCCATAGCCAGCCTTAACGTTGACGATGTCGTTTTTGAAACCCAAACCAATGATATCTTCTTTCAGTATAATTTCCATAATAGTATCCTCCTCTTTTATTATTTCATCAAGTCAGTTACGTATGGGAGAAGTGCAATCTGGCGAGCACGCTTGATAGCCTGTGCCACACGACGCTGGTACTTCAGTGAGGTTCCGGTGATACGGCGAGGAAGAATCTTACCCTGCTCGTTGAGGAACTTCTTGAGGAACTCAGGATCCTTGTAGTCGATATACTTGATGCCACTCTTCTTGAAACGGCAGTATTTCTTTTTCTTTGTGTCCACAGTTGGTGGAGTCAAATATCTGATTTCTGATTCTTGTGCCATGATTTATGCCTCCTGTTTGTTTGCGTACTTGTTCTTTCTCTTGACAGCATAAGCAGCGGCGTACTTGTCGAGCTTCACGGTCATAAAACGGATTACTTTCTCGTCGCGACGATAGTTCACTTCGAGCTTACTTACGAGTGACGGCTCAGCCTTGAACTCCAGCAGGCAGTAGAAGCCTGTAGATTTCTTCTGAATAGCATAAGCCATCTTCTTGAGTCCCCAAGCCTCCTCGTTCAGAATTTCTGCACCGTTGTCGGTGAGCAGTTTCTTGAATTTGGCGACCGTTTCCTTCATCTGTTCATCAGACAAAACGGGAGTTAAAATGAAAACGGTTTCGTATTGATTCATACTACTTAAAATGTTAATAATGTGTTATTTTTATAAAAAGCGGGTGCAAAGGTAGTGTTTTTTTTTGAAAGAACCAAACTTTTCCCATCTTTTTGCTTGAAAATTAACGAATATTTGCTCACAACAACAGCACGAGGCTGTCAAAACCTCGTGCTGTTGTTGTGAGTGTGACTATGATTAGTCCTCATCGGGAGTAATGAGCTTGTAGCCCTTACCGTGGATGTTGATGATTTCAATTTGGTCGTCTTCCTTCAGATGCTTGCGCAACTTGGTTATGTAAACATCCATGGAGCGAGCGTTGAAGTAATTGTCGTCAATCCAGATGGTCTTCAGTGCAAAGTCGCGCTGCAGAATTTCGTTAGCGTGGCTACAGAGCAGTGCGAGAAGTTCGTTCTCCTTGGTCGTGAGTTTTGTCTGTTTGCCGCCGATGGTGAGTAACTGCTTCTGTGTGTCGAATGTGAAGCGGCCGAGACGGTAAACGGAACTTTCCTTGTTTTTCTTGCCGCGTACCCTTCTCAAAATTGCCTCAATACGGAACACGAGTTCCTCCATGGAGAATGGCTTGGTGATGTAGTCGTCGGCTCCGATTTTGAAACCGTCGAGGATGTCCTCCTTGAGAGTCTTAGCTGTTAGGAAGATAATAGGTATGTCAGCATTTGCTGAGCGTATTTCTTGAGCGAGTGTGAAGCCGTCTTTCTTTGGCATCATAACGTCAAGCACGCATATGTCGAACTTGGTCTTAAGGAAAGCCTTGTAACCGATTTCGCCGTCAGCGCAGAGCTCTGCTTCATAGCCTTTTGCCGCGAGGTATTCGCGCAATAACATACCGAGGTTTTCGTCGTCTTCGCAAAGAAGGATTTTCAAATTTTCGTTTTCCATAATTTTCTTTTTTTTTGTTATTACTATTTTTTGTCTTGCCTCACCAGAAAGCGTCAGTCGTTGTTTTGTATTGCGGGTAGTGAGATGGTGAATGTGGTACCCTTGCCATAGTCGCTTTCGACGTGAATGACGCCCTTGTGCAGGTCAACAATTTTCTTGACGTAAGCCAATCCAAGTCCGAATCCCTTGGCATCGTGAAGGTTTCCAGTATGTACTCTATAGAACTTCTCGAATATTTTCTTGAGGTTCTCTTTCTTTATTCCCATCCCGGTGTCGCGTATTGACAGCATCAGCTCGCTTCCTTCGTTCCATGTCCTGAGATAGATGTCGAGAGGTTCGTCTTGTTTTCTGTATTTCACGGCGTTGTCCATGAGGTTGAAGATAACGTTCTGGAAGTGTGTCTCATCGACATACACTGTGGAATCGACAGCTTCAATATCAGTGTAGATTTTTCCTCCCGTGTGTTCTACGCGCAGGGTGAAGGAGTGTGCGGCGTTTTCGACGAGTTCGTTGACATCTAATTGTTTTTTCTTGAACACAGCCTTTTTTCTGTCGAACATCGACATTTGCAAAACTTTTTCAACAAGGAATCTCAGTCGTTTAGATTCGTCGTTGATGACGCTCCCGAGATGTTGCATCATTGTCTCGCTCTTTGTCACGCTCTTGTCATTGAGCATTTGTGCCGCGAGAGAGATGCTTGCGATTGGAGTCTTCAGCTCGTGGGTCATGTTGTTGATGAAATCATTTTTGATCTCTGTGTACCTCTTCTGGCGGAAGATTACCACGATGGTGAAGATAAACGTGATGAGCAGTACGACGGTAAACACCACTGAGGGAATCATGAACCTGATGCTGGAAAAGATGTAGCTGTTTATGTCGGGGAAGTGAATCCTGACAACTCCCATTTTCGATGATGGGTCATTGCGGAACAACACTTGCGAGTAAGTGTAGGCTAGACCTTCCTCTGTGTAGTCGGGGCAACGATAGACCTCGCGTCCGTCTGCAGTGGACACTGTCACGTGGTAAGGAATGTTGATGCCGTTGTTGAGCAGCTCTGCCCTGATGTCCTGGTCGAGCAACTTGAAGTTGATACGTTCCTTAAGAGGACGCTCGCTTGCTTGATAGAGAATGTTGTAAACAACCTCGTCAAGAAGTGCTTTTTGGTAAACATACCGGTTCCTGACGATTTCCTGCAGTGACTTCGATGCTTCGTTCAGCGTGTTCTTGTCAGAACGTAGTATCATGCCTTTGGGTATGGTGGAAGGCTTGGTGGTTATGGTCTTCAGCTGGAATGAAGAGTAAATCGTGCCATCCTTGCCTGACACAGAGTACTGGTGGCTGTGTTGCACCACGTCGTTGAGCTTTCCTGACCTCGTCATAACAGAGTCCTGTCGAAATGCTCTCCTTTCGGTTTCGTTGACGTCTTTTTCGAGATAACGCAACGTTTCGTTGACTTCGAGATTTCTCGATGCCTGATAGAGACTCCTGTTGACAGACTCGTCAAACTGTTCTTTCTTCATCTTTGCCATTTCCTCGATGTATGATAACTGGAGGTAAAGCAGGACGACAAATGAGAGTCCCATTATTATTGATATAGCCCAAATCGTTGACTTTTTCATGGTGGCAAAGGTAGCATTTTTTCTTTATACAACAATAGAAAAGGTTAACGATATTTGTTAAATTTAAGTATATTAACAAAACTTTCTAAAGTTAGTTGATAATATGTAATTAACTATTACGCCTGATATGCCGTATAATAATAACAACATGGCTAACGGCATGTCGGGGATGGAGATGGTGGAGTAGGGAAGGTGAGATATGAAGGAAAGACATGAGTTAAGGGTGGTGACCAAAAGGTCGAGCAATGAGGATAGAATTCCGCCAAGAATAGGAACTGTGGACAAAGCAAGAGTTGTAATGCTGAGATAGACGATTAAAGTAGCGGCTGGTGTCACGAAAACGTTGGTAAAAAGGAAATAGGTAGGAATATTGCCGAAATAGTAGGCAATGAGTGGAAAGGTAAGAAGGAAAATGTGAAGGTTGAACATCAGGTAGTGGAGTAGGGGACGATTGGTGCAAAGACCGGAGGCGACAATGATGGAGAGTACTGCAAGGAAGGAAAGTTGGAATGCCACGTCGAAAAGAATGGCGGGATTACATGTCATCATAAGCGTGGCGGTCAACAGAAGAGGGTGGAGAGGTGGCTGGCGGCGGTTGGAAATGTCGATTATTGAATAAATGGTGAGCATGGTCGCTGCGCGTGTTGCTGAAGAAGGCATACCCACGATGAACACATAGGCCCAAGTGAGTCCGAGGATTATGCCCTTGACGTACCAAGTATTTGTACGTCGAAGAAAAAGCAGGGTGAGGAGGAAGTAGATGGCTGTAAGGTGTAGTCCCGATAAGGCAAGAGCGTGGGAGGCTCCTGCAGAGTTATAGGTATTGTGCAGTTGCTTGGTGAGCATTGTCTTGTCGCCAAAGGTCATAGCTGACACTACTGCGAGGCTTCCATGTTTAAGGTTTTGCTTATGGAGTATGCTAAGTAGGCGGTGGCGAAGGAGTTTCAAACCGATGCTTGCCCTCTGTAGCAGCGACAACGAGTCGAGTTTTGACAGTTTGCCATGCCATTGTCGTTTAGGGACGTAGCCTGTGAACATTATTCCACGGGCATCGAGGTATTGGGCATAATTGAAATTGGAGTCGCCTATGTCGCGAGGTCTTTGCAGCCGACACTTTACATTCAGTCCGTCGCCGGGTATGAAGAGTGAGGCGCTGGCTGTGTCGGCAAAGCTCAGTCGTGCTTCCATACCGGTGTAACTGCCACTGACTATGACAACATTCACGTTAGTCGTTTTCCCTCCTTTTTGGGGTTCGTCAAAAACCACAATGTCATAGCTCGCAGGTAGGGTGGGAACAGGAATGTCGTGAAGGTTCTTCTGAATGAGTGTAAACATGATGGCAGTGGAGAACACTAATGGCATGGGTAAGAACGCTGATGCCGACGATAGAAAGGACTTGCGGGAGAATGTTAATGCGAAAAGGGCAGTCAGAAGCGAGGTGAGAAGTATTGTCCACCACGTCAGCCATATTGGTATAAATAAATAGGCAATGGCTATTCCTATGGCAAAGACTAGAGTGAACATAAAAATGTATAATAAAGTTTATGAAGAATGGGCACGTAGCCCATTCTTCATTCTGGGAATATTGGTTTAATCATCTTTATCTTCTTCTTCATGCTCCTTGATGAGCTGCTGCTGGATGTCGTTCGGAACGAGCTCGTAGCTGGCGAATTTCGTAGTGAACGATGCACGACCTCCAGTGATGGAGCTGAGAGAGATGCAGTAGTTGGCAAGTTCCTTCAAAGGAATCTTTGCCTGGAGCTTTTGATAGCCTGCCTCGCTGTCCATGCCCATGATGAGGGCTCTGCGTCCTTGGAGGTCACTCATCACGTCGCCCATGAAGTCAGAGGGAACATATACTTCAAGGTCGTAAATAGGTTCGAGAATTTTTGGTCCAGCTTCCTTGAATGCGGCTGCGAAGGCGTTGCGTGCCGCAAGCATGAATGAGAGCTCGTTGGAGTCAACGGGGTGCATCTTTCCGTCATAGACGATAACGCGTACATCTCGAGCATAGCTGCCTGTGAGTGGTCCGCGTTCCATACGTTCCATGATACCTTTCAGTATGGCTGGCATGAATCGGGTGTCAATCGCTCCACCGACTACAGAGTTGATAAATACAAGTTTTCCACCCCACTCGAGATCGATTTCCTCACGTCCTTTGATATTCATTCGATACTCTTGTCCGCCGATTTTGAATACTGTTGGGTCGGGCATTCCTTCTGCGTAAGGCTCCACGATGAGATGAACCTCTCCGAATTGTCCTGCACCTCCTGACTGCTTTTTATGGCGATAGTCTGCACGTGCTTCCTTTGTGATGGTTTCGCGGTAAGGAATCTTTGGCTCTTCAAACTTAACCTGAATCTTCTCGTTATTTTCCAATCTCCATTTCAAGGTGCGAAGGTGGAACTCTCCTTGTCCGTGGACGATGGTCTGTCGGAGTTCCTTTGACTGCTCAACGACCCATGTCGGGTCTTCCTGTCTCATCTTGGTAAGAGCAACCATAAGTTTCTCCATCTCCTGTTCGTTGACAGCCTTAATGGCACGCGAGTATTTTGAGTTAGGATATTTGATGAAGTCGTAGCGGAAGTCGCAGTCCTTCCCGTTGAGGGCGTTGCCCGTCTTGACATCCTTGAGTTTTACAGTGCAACCGATGTCACCTGCACAAAGCTCGTCAACGGGAATCCTGTTAGCACCCGCGCAAGCGAAAATCTGTGCTATTCTTTCCTTTGAGCCTCTGTCTGCGTTCTGCAAGTCGGTGCCTGCCTTGATTTTTCCGCTCATCACCTTGAAGTAGGACACTTCTCCGATGTGAGGTTCAACACCAGTCTTGAAGAAATAGAGTGAGGTCGGTCCGTCGCTTTCTGCTGGCACTTCCTCGCCTCTCGTATTGTGAATCTTTGGCATTTCACTAACAAATGGCACTACGTTGCCGAGGAATTCCATCAGTCGGCGTACTCCCATGTCCTTTCCTGCGCAGACGCAGAATACGGGGAAGATGCTGCGAGTGACGAGTCCTTTACGTATTCCTTCCCTCAGTTCGTCCTCGGTGAGAGTCTCTTCTTCAAAAAACTTCTCCATAAGGCTTTCGTCGTTCTCGGCTGCAGCCTCGACGAGAGCCTTGTGCAGTTCCATCGCCTTGTCCATTTCTTCGGCAGGAATGTCTTCGATGATAGGAGCACCTCCTTCTGGTTTCCATGAGTATTTCTTCATCAGGAGAACGTCAATTAGTGAGTTGAAACCAGGACCTGTGGAAATAGGATACTGGATTTGAACACATTTTGGTCCGTAGATGTCCTGCATGGTAGTAATGAGTGAGTCGAAGTCGCACTTGTCGCTGTCAAGTTGGTTGACAAGGAAGATAACAGGTTTTTTCAGCTTCTCGGTATAGCGGAAGTTGTTTTGTGTTCCTACTTCTGGACCATACTGGCCGTTGATGAGAATGACAGCCTGATCCGTGACATTAAGGGCTGTGATGGCTCCTCCAACGAAGTCGTCCGACCCTGGGCAGTCGATGATATTCAGCTTTTTGTTGTTCCATTCAACGTGGAAAACAGTGGAGAAGACAGAGTAGCCGTATTCCTGCTCAACCGGGAAATAGTCACTCACGGTGTTTTTGGCTTCAATGGAGCCGCGTCGCTTGATGATGCCGGCTTCATAAAGCATAGACTCGGCAAGAGTTGTCTTGCCGCTACCCGCACTGCCAAGCAGTGCAATGTTTTTAATTTCACTTGTCTGATATACTTTCATATCGATTGTTTTTTTAAAGTGAATACTATTAGGTTCTATTGATTTTAGCTATCGGGGGTCTAAGTTAGTTATTATTTCTGAAACTACCAAAAAAAACACCCGATAGACTTGCATTTATTAAGCAAAATTAGTACTTTTGCATGAAATTTCAAGAAAAATGACAGGTCTTTATGTTCATATTCCATTTTGCAAGTCGCGTTGTGTCTATTGCGGGTTTTACTCAACCACACTTGATACAATGAAGGAGAAATATGTCGATGCATTGATTGAAGAACTGAGGTTGAGAGCTGCTGAAGGACAGAAGTGGAGAACCGTTTATATTGGAGGAGGGACTCCGAGTAGTCTTGACGGAAGGTTGTTGAGCAAATTGTTTAGTGCCATCGACTGTTCTTATTCCTTGGAAACGACAATAGAGTGCAATCCCGACGATATCAATGACGACCTTGCGGACCTGATTGCTGACCTTCCTGTTGACAGGGTCAGTATGGGCGCACAGACTTTTGATGACGACAGACTCCGATTTCTTCGCCGCCGGCACAAGGCGTCAGATGTCGCATGTGCTGTTGAAAGGCTTAGGAGAAGGGGAATTAGGAATGTGAGCGTTGACCTTATGTATGGGTTTCCGGGAGAAACGATGGACGACTGGTTACTTGACATCGACAAGGCTCTTGCCCTTGGTGTGGAGCATCTCTCTGCCTACTGCCTGATGTACGAGGAGGAAACACCTCTTTTCAAAATGCTGAAGGATGGAATGGTCAGCGAGGCTGACGAGGAACTGTCACGCGAGATGTATTACTGTCTCATCGACCGCCTCCAATCTGCGGGTTATGAGCATTATGAGCTTAGCAATTTCGCACGTGATGGCAAGCGTTCGCTTCACAATAGCAGCTATTGGTCAGGCATTCCCTACGTAGGAGTTGGTGCTGCTGCTCATTCCTACGACGGAAGGTGCAGGCAGTGGAATATTGATAATCTGCTTATATATATAAATAAGGTGGAAAATGGTGAATTGCCTTTTACATCTGAACTATTGACGTATGATGAGAAGTATAACGACATGGTGATGCTTTCGCTTCGCACAAAGGAAGGTATTGACCTTGGCAAGATGAGTTTGGAACTTGGTAAGGAGGCAAGGGATTTTTGCTTGGAGCAGGCAAGGCGATATATAAGGTCGGGATTGCTGGTTGCTGAGGGTGGCTCGCTCCGACTGTCTCGCGATGGGTTATATGTGAGCGACATGGTGATGTCGGACTTGATGAAAGCATGATATAGCAGGTATAGGTGGTATTATTTTACAGATATACATATTTTAACGTTTATTTCTTGTGTGTTCAAACTAAAATTTGTATCTTTGCAGTGGATTTGCGGTAATAGCTCAGTTGGTAGAGCATTGGCTTCCCAAGCCGAGGGTCGCGGGTTCGAGTCCCGTTTACCGCTCGTAATTAAAAGACACCCTACCTTTACGACCTTAATTAAAACTAATTTTCATATCTCAAGAACTTAAGCCGCAGTCGATGTTGAATCGCCTGCGGCTTCTTTGAATATCAAAACCTTGTCATGAATTCAATGACAAGCTTGTCTTTCTCTGAAGGTTTGGGTATTGCTCCCTCGCGATATAGATATTTTTCGAAGTTGATTCTTATGTCAGACACGAACGGAGTGGCAAGGCTTATGGTAACTCCGCTTGTTATCCTGTGGCGTTTGTAGTCGGTGATTGTAAGTTGGCCTTTGTCGTCTTTGGTGATACCGTCGCTATGGTCAGTCATCATGTCGTATCTTACGAGAGGCGACACTTTTTTAATCATACTTTTTTTGTTTCTCACGGCTATGTCGTAGTTGATGAAAGAGTTGAAGGAATGGACATCGCCGAACGTGTCGTTGCAATAGTGCTTAAAAAGATATTCTGCCTCGATATGCCATCCTTTTGAGTGCCAGTAGGTTCCTGCATCGTACATCATCACCGAGTTGCCGGAAGGTGATATTTTCTGGGTGCTCAAAGTGACGTTGAATCCTTCTGGCAAAAAGAATTGTGCCTTTGCGGAGAAGTTCACTTTCTTAGTCCAATAGTTCTTTTGATCCGTGAGTCCCGAACCGTTAAATAGTCCTGCGTCGAGAATGACGGGCAGGTTGCCTTTGAATGAATAACCCAACGAGGCTCCCACATCCCTGACGTTGCCTACTTGCTTGGCAATGAACGAGCGGTTGGCAAAGTATTGCTGGTGGGGAGAGCGGTGGGCATCGATGGTGAAAGGCACGCGAAATTGACCGATGGTGAAATTTAGACGTTTCAATGGGGTCAAACGGGTGTAGGCATCGAGCATCTTTATGCTACCTTCGTCCGAGAGGTCGATTTCTGCCTTATAGCTCACTTCTGGCAGTACTTTTCCTGTGATGCTGATTCTTGCGTTTCTCACTTCGAATCGTCCTTCTCCCTCTTGGGTTTGGTATTCATACTTACCGCGTATAGTTCCGTGAACCTCTGGTATATACCTTAATGTTTTGTCGCTTTGGTTGTTCTGCGCTATGGATTCAGAAATTGCAATTAAGGCGAGAATAGCCAAAGCCATTGTTCTTTTACATCTCATAACTTTCTTGTTTGTTAATAATGATTTCGCTTTTCGGTGGCAAAGTTATGGTAAGTTTGTTACACAGTCATTAAGCGGATATTACAATAGTGTTACAATGGTTGTTGGTCTATTACTTTTGGTCCTTTTTCTTCTTTTTCTTTTTCCCTATTCCGAGAAGGTCGCGCAAGTTGATGAAATCCTTTTTCATTATGATGCCTATTCCTTGAGTGTTGAGACTTGACTTTGTGAAATAGCGGTCATTAGTTTGGTTATAGACCTTAAGGGCGAGATTGCCGTTTGGTGTCAGAAGGTAGCGGATATCGAAGTCTCCGATGAAGGAGGTTGAGGCAGTGGCTGCATTATCACGATAGCCGAACTGACCGTTGATAAGAAGCCGGTTATTGAGCAGCCTGCCGGAGAGAAGTCCCTCGTATTCTGCGTTGTTCCATCCTTCGTCGCCCGTGGAGATGTTGGCACCGAAATTCCATTTGTCGCTTTTGATGACTGTGCCGAGAATGGAGTTGATTTGTCCTGAGATAGTCCCGGAGAGAAGGCTCTGCATTGCGAGGGAGGTCTGGCTGTACTGGCCATTGTCCTGTGAACTGGCATTGTTGTTGGTCTGTGGATAGAACTTTCCTATGCCGAGCAGATAAACGACCTGCTGGTTCATTTCTTCTTCGTTGTTGATGATGCTTCTGACGATTTGCTTTTCGTCAGTGCTGACCGTTGGCATGTCGATATCGAAGGTGACTAGTGGTGAGCGTGCGACACCTCCGATGTTCATGAGACAATTGACACGTATGGTGTTGTTGGAGAAGCTATTGCCGACGTTTAGTTCCGAGAGGCTTACGCCGTTGACGGTGTGAGAGGCCTGAAGGTTAAGTTGAGCATCAAAGGGATTGCCACCAAAGACAATTGTTCCGCCTTTGTTGAACGTGAAATTCTTTTTCAGTATGTTTTGGATGGTTATCCCGTAAGTGCCATGATCGACAGTGTAGGTTCCGTACATGTTAAATGAGCCTTTGTCGTAGTATGTCGCACGTATGATTCCATTGCCGTTGAGGTTGATGTAATCACCTGTGTTGGAGTCCATTAGAAGGCGAATGGTGGCGTCGGGTGTGCAGTTGATAGTGAAGTTGAGGTACATGTCTGACGAGAGGTTGAGAGGTGTGGAGGTGTTATGGTTTTCACCGTCATGGCCTGATGTGTTGAACTCGATGAACTCCTGAGACGATAGCGCGTCGGGTGAGGAAACATTGTATGTGAAGGTAGAGTAGGGTTGTGGCGTGATTTCAACATCCATAATGAATAGACCGCTTCGGCCGCGAATGTCAACGTTTCCTGTGCCATAGACTGTACCGTAGAAAGTATTGTCACCGAAGTCGTGGAAGTCGTAGGCAAGGAGGTTGTCGGCTGCAACGTGTATGTCGTAGGAGAGTCGCGTGAGATGCTTGTGGAAGAGACTTCCGCTAATATGTCCGAGGTTTCCTTTAGAATCGCTGATTGTCACTCCGTCGAGTTTTATCTCGTCGGGCACGAGTGTTACGCTTTGGTTGTTGAGGTAGTAACGGGTGTTGAGCGGACCGATGAGCACTTCTCCTGTCACGTTGACAGTCCCCGTGAGATTGATGTTGTCCAACGGGCCTGAGAGACGGAGTAGTCCAGTAGTTTGTCCTTCGACTTCTTTTATGAAGCTCTTGGTGAAGGAGTGCAGGAAGTTGATGTGAGTACCTTGTGCGTTGAAGCCGAGGTCTATGAAATTCTTGGAAGGCGAGACGTAGCCGTCGATGAAAGTGAGAGCGTCGGGACCGTCATCTGCAATGGCATGAATGTCAATCTGTTTTTCTTCCTGATTCCAATCAACATTAGCGTCAAGTACTCCCATTCGCCCGTTTTCAAAGAGAAAGTGGTTGACCATAAGTTTTGCGTTAGCCCCGAACTTGCCGAAGGGGGCGACAACGTATGCTTTTCCGGTGGCTTCTCCGCTGAAGTTGACTGAATGGAAGTTGACAAGGTTAAGAATGTAATCGACATCTACATACTGCAGGTCGATTCTCAGCGAATCTTCAGGCCTGTCAGTAGCTCGTCCGTTGACCATGATGTATTGTTGTCCATGCTCGATTCTAAACTGCTCGACATATAGATTCTTGTTTGTATAATCGATGCGAGAAGCTGCAATGTTCCATTGTTTGTTGCCGATGTTGACACGTGAAGGAATGATGGTAACAGTTGCAGCTTTCTCTCCGTCAGGGTTGGTGAAGAAAGACGCTACGGAGTTGAGTTCTCCAGATAGGTGCTTCTGGTTGTTGCCGTTGTTCCATTGGAATGACGACATAAGCTTGTTGCTTGCTGCCGTGCAGTGTGCGCTGAGTTTCATGTTGTCGCCGTTGTCCATGACTTTTGTCAGTCCTGCATTAAGGTGTAAGGTATCGGATGGTGATGACATTGAGATGCTTGCCATTCGGTAGGCTTTGTCGTTAAGGCTGAAGCTGTCAATGGCGGCGTTGAGTATTATGTCCTGTGTGTTGTCATCGAGGCATGCGTTGACTTTAAGTGGAGAGGTGATGTCGAGGTTTATTCCCAACAGAGGTTTGATCCATGAAGTTGACGTGATGAAGGCATTGATGGCAAAGTTGTTGCCAAAACTTCTGCTGTCGTGCTTTAGTCCTGGGAGCGTGGGGAGCTTGTTCCCGATGATGTTTGAGAAACTCTTGATAAGGGTTGCATAGTTGAACTGTCCGGAGATGTCAATGTGTCCGAAGTCGCTATCTAACTGCATGTTGTGGGCTCCGTTGCGGAATCCTGTGATGATGCCGATATGGCTAATCCGGCAGGTGTCTGCAGAAGACGTAAAGAGAAAGTTGTCGATGCTTGCCGCACCTTTGGAGTCATTGACGTTGGAGGCTTCCACCTCGACTTCCATTGAGGTAGAGAAGCGCGCGTCACCCCATCGGTCGGTGAGTCTGATAGCTTTGGGACAGAGGTCGGCAAGGTTGGCGTTGACAGAGATGAATTTTTGGTTTCCTTTCTTTTTTAGCCGCCCTTCTGCCGAGAAGTTGATGTTTGGGTCGTCAATGCTTATGCTTCCGCCCATGTCGAGAGGAGAGAAGTCACCGTCAAGGTTGATGTTGCTGAAGGTGTAGCCGTCGTAGCTGAACTGCGAAACGGTGCCCTTGAGTATGGTGTGGAGTGGTTTTTGGGAAGTGGCGAGATTGCCTTTGATGTCAAGGTCGAGTGCGGCGAGTCCAAGTCTTTCGTTGGAAGTTATGGCTTTCAGGTTAACACCTTTTGTTTCGATATGTCCATTGAAGTGCTTGTCAGGGTCGAGTGAAAGTCGTAGAGCAACGAGTCCCATGTCAGAGTTGATAGAGCTTCGTGCAGTAATTATTCCATCGTGTATGGCTCCGACAGTGCCGCTGACTGTGATGTTGCCACATCGTTTTAATAGTTCGGGCACGTCGGCAGACTTACCCTTGATGTTCTCTGAAAGAAATTCCATGGTTTTTGCGGAAACTTCGAGTTTTCGGATGTCAGCATACCAGAGTGTTTCCTTGCCTTGTTTCTTAGCCCATCCCTTAGCGTCGATGAACAGGTCTCCAGTAGGTGATTCCACGTTTAATGACGAAACGTTCAGACCTGTACTTGTACCGCTGAAGGCAATGTTGCAGTCGATTTCGCTGCGGAATGTCTTTAGCTGTGGTACTATGAAAGCCATGTCGGCTGGAGTGATGGTTGAATTTTCAATTGTTCCGTTGAATTGTAGTGAGGCAGGAATGATTTTTTCTCCGTCGTACTTGTAACGTGCTGTGACAGAAGGTAGGACAAGCCTTGTGCCTGGCAATTCGAGCAAAAAATCGTCGAGTGTTGCCTTTTGCTTGTCGGCATGAAAGCGGAACGATAGATTCCGCAGGTTTAGTCCTGATTGTTCGCAGAGTGATAACTTGCGAATCTTCACATCGAAGGTGTCGCCTGTTATAGAGGGCAGTGAGGCGTAGATGTTGAAGTCCTTGATGTGGATATGGTCAAGGTCAAGGATATTGCTTTTACGTGGAATGTCGTATCTGTCGTAGGCCACCTCTCCATGCCTCATGATTAGTGAGGAAACAGCGATGTTGAGAGGCTTGCTTGAAGTGGTATCTTTCGATGAGAGCGAGTCTATTACGAACTGAAAGTTAGGCTTCTCCGTTTCCGATACTTTATAAAGCGAGAGTTTAGGGCTGAAGAGTTGAGCTGACACGACATTGACTTTTCCGTCTATCAGGTCAGCAAGACTGATTTTTGCTGCAATCCTTGCTGACTGTAGCATGTGTTTCCCTTTTTGGTCAAGTATTATTATGTCGTCGATAATTATTCTGTTAAGAAGTCCGAGGTCAACGCGCTCAATGGTTACTTGTGTCCCGAGCTTGTTGGCAATAGCATTAGCCACTACATCACCTATCTCCTTTTGTATGTAGGGAATGTGGAGCAGTATCGCGATGACTATGTAGATGGACACAGTTGTCCATACAATGATGTTTATTATATGCTTAAAAAGTTTCAATTTTGTTTTATTGAGTTTACAAAAGTTGCCTCATTTTTTCTATTTCGCTACAAAATTACAAAAAAAAGCGCAATGCGCCTCATTTTTGTAATGATTTTCTTTCAAATATAGTCTTTTTTATGTAATTTTGCAGCGTTTAAGTATAGTACATAATTAAACCTTGTAAATAAATATGGTCAAAACTATCAAATTGCGTAAAGGTTTGGACATAAGACTTGCCGGGGAGGCTGAGAGGAAGAAGATTCAGCTGAAGTCTAATGGCAAGTTCAGCCTTTCTCCGGCAGACTTTGTGGGAGTGACTCCAAAAGTAGTTGTCAAGGAAGGTGACAAAGTCAAAGCCGGTGACGCACTGTTCATCAACAAAAATTGTCCTGACGTTAGGTTCGCGTCTCCCGTGAGCGGTATTGTAAAAGCCGTGGTGCGAGGTGAGCGCCGAAAAGTCTTGGGCATTATGGTCGATGCTGACGACAAACAGGAATTTGTCGATTACGGCATCAAGAACGTCGGCGGAATGAGCGGCGACGAGGTCGTTAACGCTTTGCTTGAAGCCGGTTTGTTCGGGTACATTAACCAGCTGCCATACGCTGTTGTGGCTTCCCCTACCGACAGACCGAAGGGAATATTCGTGTCTGCCTTGAGGGACAAGCCTTTGGCTGCCGACTTTGAGTTTGAGCTGGAAGGACAGGAAAAGGAGTGGCAGGCTGGGCTGACAGCGTTGTCGAAAATTGCAAAGACATGGCTCAGTATTGGGGCAAGACAGACCGCAAAAGCCCTCTTAGAGGCGAAGGATGTGGAGGTTACTGTTTTCGAAGGACCTTGTCCTGCAGGAAACGTCGGTATCCAGGTTAATCATCTCGATCCTGTTAACAAGGGTGAGATAGTGTGGACTGTCGAGCCTACGGCGGTGTTGTTTTTTGGTCGCCTCTTCCTCAGCGGAAAGGTTGACTTGCGTCGCACTGTAGCGTTGGTGGGTAGCGAGGTGAAAGCACCTCAGTATGTTGAAATGCTCGTTGGAGAGGAACTTCAGACACTTCTTAATAATTCTTATGACAAGAGCCATTCGGTACGCGTCATAAACGGCAACGTGTTGACTGGAACTCCCTTGAACGGCGAAGGCTATCTTGGAGGGCACACGTCAGAGATTACAGTCATTCCTGAAGGTGACAATGCCGACGAACTTGCAGGATGGATAATGCCACGTTTCAGTCAGTTCTCCGTCAACCGCAGCTATTTCAGCTGGCTTTTCGGTGGGAAAAAGTATGCTCTCGACGCTCGCGTTAAAGGTGGTAAGCGCCATATGATTATGAGTGGTGAATATGACAGTGTGCTGCCTATGGACATTTATGCCGAGTATCTGGTTAAGGCGATTATCACAGGAAACATCGACAAGATGGAGGCATTGGGCATTTATGAGGTTAGTCCCGAGGACTTCGCTCTTGCTGAGTTTGTTGACAGTTCTAAGCTAGAACTTCAGCGTATTGTCCGTGAAGGCTTGGATATGCTGAGGAAAGAAAACAGTTGATAATTTGAAAGATTGAAAAATTGAAAGAATGGATTTGCGTGCAAACCGAAGTGCACACCAACATCATATATTTCAATACTTCATATTTACATTTTAATATTTTATATAAATGAGTTTTTTAAGAAATTATCTCAACAAGATAAAGCCGAACTTCGAGAAGGACGGCAAGTATCACGCCTTCCGCAGTGTATTCGATGGGTTTGAGACGTTTCTCTATGTGCCTAACGACACGGCGAAAAGCGGCTGTAACATCCACGACGCGATAGACTCGAAGCGCATTATGAGCATGGTTGTGATTGCACTGTTGCCAGCCTTGCTATTCGGCATGTATAATGTCGGTTATCAGAACTATCTTGCTGCCGGCACCCTCGCGCAGGCTCATTTCTGCGAGGTGTTCTTCTATGGAGTGCTCGCAGTGTTGCCAAAGATTCTTGTAAGCTACATCGTAGGACTCGGTATAGAGTTCGCGTGGGCTCAGTGGAAAGGTGAGGAGATACAGGAAGGTTATCTCGTCTCAGGTATCATCATACCTATGATTCTTCCTGTTGGCTGCCCGATATGGATGATTGCCATCGCGGTGGCTTTTGCAGTAGTCATTGGCAAGGAGATATTTGGAGGCACAGGAATGAACATTTTCAATGTGGCTCTCGTGGCGCGTGCATTTCTTTTCTTCTCTTATCCTACAAAGATGAGCGGCGACAGTGTATGGGTATCCAACGACACTATTTTTGGACTTGGCAACACACTTGCTGACGGATTTACTGCCGCCACTCCGCTTGGACAACTCGCAGCAGGCTCTGAGGTGACCGCCTCGGTCAATGATGCCGTCTTAGGATTCATCCCTGGTTCGGTGGGTGAGACATCAGTTATAGCTATTGCTATCGGAGCCGTTATTCTGCTTTGGTCAGGTATTGCCTCCTGGCGCACCATGCTGAGTGTGGTTGTCGGAGGAAGCCTTATGGCTATTGTGTTTGAGCAGACTGGTCAATCCATTGCCTGGTATGAGCACCTTGTATATGGTGGTTTCGCCTTCGGAGCTGTGTTCATGGCTACCGATCCTGTCACTTCTTGCCGCACAAACATTGGCAAGTACATCTATGGAGTCCTTATTGGAGCATTGGCGATAATCATCCGTGTGATGAATCCTGGATTCCCAGAGGGCATGATGCTTGCCATCCTGTTCGGCAACATGATGGCTCCACTGATTGACCACTATGTTGTTGACTCAAACATCAGGATGAGGGCAAAGAGAGTGAAAATGAAGAATGAAGAGTGAAAAATGAAGTAATATGAATACAAACAAGAATTCTTACATTATTATATATAGCTCGGTGATGGTCATCATCGTAGCGTTCTTGCTCGCTTTCATCTATCAGACACTGAAGCCAATGCAGGACGTTAATGTGGCTTTGGACAAGAAAAAGCAGATACTTGCATCGTTGAACATACGCGACCTCGCCAATCAGGAAGCTGAGACAAAATACCAAGAAGTGGTGAAGTCGGAAACAACCATTTCTGACGGACTGTCACTCTACGATTGTGAGGTTGACGGCAAGCGCAAGTATGTCGTTCCAGTACGAGGAATGGGCTTGTGGGGACCGATTTGGGGTTATGTGGCGCTCGACGACGACAAGAACACCATTTTTGGTGCTTATTTCAACCATGAGAGCGAGACTGCCGGACTTGGTGCTGAAATAAAGGACAGCAAGGCTTGGCAAGACCAGTTCCGCGGGAAAAAGGTGTTTGCTGCTGATGGAGAGACAATAGCCATTGCTGTGAAAAAGAAGGCAGATGTGAAGAACCCTGAGTCGGAGTGCGATGCCGTGACAGGAGCCACGTTGACTTCCGACGGAGTGAGCCTCATGCTTCAGGAGTCGTTTGCGAAATACAAGGATTTTTTTAAGAAATAGTGGAATCGGAGAAATGGAAGATAATGGAAAAAGGTAATGTCTTTATCTCTATTGACTCCAATAACTCCCCAAATAAATAATAATTATGAGTTTGTTTTCTAAGGAAAATAAGGAAGTGTTCAGCAAGCCGCTGAACCTTGACCACCCAATATTGGTACAGGTGCTTGGTATCTGTTCTGCACTTGCCGTCACTGCCCAGCTAGAGCCGGCGATAGTGATGGGACTTGCAGTGACGGTCATCACCGCCTTTGCCAATGTGATTATCTCGCTCATCCGCAACACCATCCCAACCCGTATCCGAATCGTGGTTCAGCTCGTGGTTGTCGCGACCCTCGTGACCATCGTCAGCCAGGTGCTGAAGGCTTTTGCCTACGATGTCAGCGTTCAGCTATCGGTCTATGTCGGACTTATTATCACCAACTGTATCCTCATGGGACGCCTTGAGGCTTTCGCCATGCAGAACAAGCCTTGGCCTTCGTTCATCGACGGAGTTTCAAACGGTCTCGGCTACGCCATGATACTAGTGATTGTCGGTGGCTTGCGTGAGTTCTTTGGACGTGGCTCTCTTTTGGGCTTCCAGATTCTGCCCGACGCTGTTTATGATTATGGTTATGTTAACAACGGCATGATGACCATGCCCGCCATGGCTCTCATCCTCCTTGGGTGTGTCATATGGGTGCATCGTGCGTATTTTTATAAGGAGAAATAAATAATGGAACACGCAATAAGTTTATTCTTTAGGTCTATTTTCGTGGACAACATGGTGTTCGCCTTCTTCCTAGGAATGTGTTCGTTCCTTGCTGTGTCGAAGAATGTGAAGACATCTTTGGGACTGGGACTTGCCGTGACTTTCGTGCTTATGGTCACTGTACCGGTCGATTATCTGCTGCAGACGAAGATTTTAGGCCCTGACTGCCTTGTCGAGGGTATTGACTTGTCTTACTTGAGTTTCATACTCTTCATAGCTGTCATTGCTGGTATCGTGCAACTCGTGGAGATGATAGTCGAACGTTATTCGCCTTCGCTCTATGCGGCTTTGGGTATTTTCCTGCCGCTGATTGCCGTCAATTGTGCCATTATGGGAGCGTCGCTGTTCATGCAGCAGCGCATCAATCTCGATCCGTCGAACACTCAGTATATAGGCTCTGTCGTTGACGCTCTCGTGTTTGCTCTCGGCAGCGGATTGGGTTGGACACTTGCCATAGTCTCCATGGGAGCGATACGCGAGAAAATGGAGTACAGCGACGTGCCAAAACCCTTGCAGGGACTCGGTATTACATTTATTACGGTTGGACTAATGGCAATGGCCATGATGTGCTTCTCAGGTCTGAAAATCTAAACAAAAGGAGGAAAGAGTATTATGTTTATTACAGTAAGCATCGCAGTATTCCTCGTGTTGATACTGCTCATCGTCATCCTTCTGCTTGTGGCTAAGAAGTATCTGTCGCCAAGCGGAAACGTAAACATTACTATCAACGGCGACAGGACAATCTCGGTCGGACAAGGTTCTAGCCTTATGACCACTCTTAATGAAAACGGCATCTTTCTGCCTTCTGCATGTGGAGGAAAGGCTTCGTGTGGACAGTGCAAGGTGCAGGTGCTTGAGGGAGGAGGAGAGATTCTCGACTCCGAGAAACCACATTTCACAAGAAAGGAAATCAAGGACAACTGGAGGCTCGGCTGCCAGTGCAAGGTTAAGAGTGACATGAACATCCGTGTGCCGGAAAGTGTACTCGGAGTAAAGGAATACGAGTGTACGGTAATCTCTAACAAGAATGTGGCAACGTTCATCAAGGAGTTCAAGGTCCAGCTTCCTAAGGGCGCTCACATGGACTTCCTCCCAGGCTCTTATGCACAGATAAAGATTCCTGCTTTCTCCATCGACTACGACAAGGATATCGACAAGTCGCTCATTGGCGACGAGTATCTGCCCGCATGGCAGAAGTTCGGACTCTTCCCGTTGAAGTGCGTAAACACCGAACCCACTATCAGAGCATACTCCATGGCGAACTATCCTGCCGAAGGCGACGTGTTCATGCTCACCGTGCGTATCGCGACACCACCTTTCAAGCCCGACCGTAGTGGATTCATGGATGTCAATCCAGGTATAGCCTCTTCCTACATCTTTACCCTAAAGCCAGGCGACAAGGTTGTGATGAGCGGTCCTTACGGCGACTTCCATCCTCATTTCGACTCGAAGCGCGAGATGATTTGGGTTGGAGGTGGAGCTGGTATGGCTCCTCTTCGCGCACAGATTATGCACATGACGAAAACTCTCCACACTACCGATCGCGAGATGCACTATTTCTACGGTGCGCGCGCTCTTAACGAGGTGTTCTATCTCGACGACTTCCTCGGACTGGAGAAGGAATACGCTAATTTCCACTTCCACTTGGCTCTCGACCGTCCTGATCCGGCAGCTGATGCAGCAGGAGTGAAATACACTCCGGGCTTCGTCCACAATGTGATGTATGAGACTTATCTCAAGGACCATGAGGCTCCTGAGGATATTGAGTACTACATGTGCGGTCCTGGTCCAATGTCGAAGGCTGTTGTCTCGATGCTTGACGGACTTGGCGTTGAGCCTGAGTCAATCATGTACGACAATTTTGGAGGATAACATCTGACAGTTAAAAAATAAAAAACGGAGAGAAGCAATTGCCTATCTCCGTTTTTTCTTTTTGAAAAGGCTACCGTATCGCCGGTAGAGTTTACTGACAACCATTACCGCATCAAAAGCCATAATGCCCTTACTGATGATTCCTGCGACCATCTCTCCCCTGTCGTTTGATTTTTTTACAGTTGTGAGGTCGCTCCACAACACGGCAATCTTCTCTTTGCTTTGCTGAATGGCCGTGAGTGTCTCTTCCTTTCTCAGCTGAATTTCTTCAATGTTACTGTATTGAGTAGTCATAGTCCTTTCCTTTTTAGCTTAAGAGAATGTTAGCGAAGCATCTTACCAGCGGACGCTCGATGAGCTTCTTTCTGAACACGAACAACAGTGCAAGCAGAAGTGTGTAGGCTCCGCCCATAATGGCAAATGCCTCTGCCATTCCTGTCTGTGGAGCCATCCAGTAGATGGCGGCAAATGAGATATAGAGCATTATCGCAAGCAGGAAAAGGAACGCCACGACAAACAATGAAGCTGCCGTCAGCAACCTGACTGCCTTGTCGATTACGTCGAGTTTCACGAAGTCTTTCTGAAGCTCGACGTAATTTTTTAGCTCCTCGACCAGCTGGGCGATGGTCTCAATGTTTTTGTCGTTTGAAAGCATATGACAAAGTAGTGGAATAGGGTGGGGTAATGGTCTATTCAGCCGGAGCTACTTCCTGGATGTCGTCAACGAGTGTGTCAACTTCCTTTCTCGACAACTTGATGTTGTGCTTCTTCAGGAAATCGTCAACGGTATCGCTGATTTTTGACCGTGTGTCCTTTCCCTTCTCCGGTGCAAGCAGCAAGCCTATGGCCGCTCCTGCGATTGCGCCTCCGAGGAAAGCGCCGATGTAACCTAAACTTTTCATGTTCTTGTCCTTTCTTTAATTTGATGAATAATGTTCATTGCCCCTTAAGGGATGTTTTGAATGGCAAATATATGCATTTTCTCTGAAAAAACCATATTTTTCGAGTGATTTTTTGTTAAATGGATGCTATTTCATCGATTTAACAAACTTTATGCAGCAATTATGCGTGTTTTTCGCCGATTATTTGTAATTTCGCATGATTTTTTACATCACTGATAGAAGATAACAAGTTATTTTTTAATAAAACAACAACAGAAAATATGAAGAAGTATTTTGTAATTTGCGCTGGACTGTGCGCAGCATTGGCAATGACAAGTTGTAAATCAAGCGAAAGCGCTTACAAGAAAGCTTACGAGAAGGCAAAGGCTCAGGAGACTGCACCTGTGCAGGAACCCCAGGCTCCTGTCAATATCGTAGCTCCTGTAGAAACCAAGCCTGTTACTGAGACAAAAGTTGTCGATAATATGGACAACGTACAGGTAAGACAGGAGAACGTAGCGCTCGTCAGTGGAACAGGACTGAAAAATTTCAGTGTCGTTGTAGGCTCTTTCTCAGTACGTGCCAATGCCGACGGACTGCAAGCTCAGCTCAAGGATGCAGGATATGACGCGCAAATCGTCAAGAATGAGAACCGAAACATGTATCGTGTTGTCGCTGCTACCTTCGACAGTAAGGCAGAGGCAGCTGCAAGCCGCAACGAGTTCCGTGCAAAGTACCCTGACGCTTGGCTTCTTGCCAAGTAATAAATGTATGGGACGAATACTTTCTGTCGATTACGGAAAAAAAAGATGTGGATTGGCGGTCACCGATCCCCTGAAGATTATTCCAGGGGGATTGGCGACCGTGTCTACGTCAGAACTGATGGCGTTTCTTAAGGATTACACAGCAAGGGAACAGGTCGAGACAATAGTCATGGGAGAACCCAAGCAACCTAATGGAATGCCAAGCGAGAATCTGCCAAGGGTCAAGGCGTTCGCGTCAAGGCTCAGAAAGGAACTGCCAGACATTCCTGTCGTGTTCTACGATGAGCGTTTTACCTCAGTTCTTGCCCACAAGGCAATGATTGATGGCGGACTACGTAAAAAAGCACGACAGGACAAGGCTCTCGTCGATGAAATCAGTGCCACAATTATTCTACAGGACTATATGAACTCAAGGAAGTCCTGGTGACGAATACCCAAAGTCACAATGACGACATAAAAGCAACGTTTACATTCCAGAAAAAAATGATTTTACCGATTTACACTTACGGTCAGCCTGTACTCAGAAAAGAAGCACAGGATATCACTGCCGACTATCCAGGATTGAATCAACTCATAGACGACATGTTTGAAACGCTGACACAGGCTGACGGTGTCGGACTTGCAGCACCACAGATAGGAAGGGACATCAGACTCGTGGTCATTGACCTTGACGTGCTGAAGGATGACATGCCTGAGTATGACGGATTCAGGAAAGCATTCATCAACCCTCATATAGTTGAATACGACGACTCCGAAACCGACTCTCAGGAAGAAGGATGTCTCTCGCTACCTTCCATACATGAGAAGGTAACACGCCCCAAAAGAATACGTGTACAATATCTCGACTCACAATTCCAGGCCCACGACGAGTGGGTTGATGGATTTCTCGCGCGTTGTATGCAACACGAGTTCGACCACCTTGACGGTAAGATGTTCGTTGACAGAATCTCGCCGCTGAGAAAACAACTCATCAAGAGCAAACTAAAGGCACTGCTACAGGGACGCTTCCGTTGTGGCTACAAAACCAAGCTCCTGCCAAGAAAATAAGTAAGAAAAATAGAATGAGAAAGACTGTCCTCACCATAGTCGTAGCATTATGCTCAATAGCGACTTTCGCACAGTACAACATCGACCGGTTGCTCATCATTGGGCGCAATGCGCTCTATTTTGAGGACTATGTCCTTTCCATTCAGTATTTCAATCAGGCAATAACCTCAAAACCTTATCTCTATGAGCCGTGGTTTTACAGGGCAGTGGCAAAATACAATCTCGACGACTTCACCGGAGCCGAGGCTGACTGCTCACAGGCAATAAAGATAAATCCCTTCATCACCAACGTCTATGAGCTTCGGGGACTCGCCCGCATCCAACAGCAGAAATACTCCGATGCCATCACCGACTACAACCGTGCCTTGAAGTACGACCCCGAGAACCAGTCGTTATGGCATAACCGGGCACTCTGCCGCATTCAGAACAAGGAGTACGACCAGGCTCTTGCCGAGCTTGACACAATGCTTACACGATGGAAGCGTTACGCTCGCGGATACTCAATGCAAGCCGAGGTGTATATACACAAACAGGACACAGCCAAGGCCATCAAGTCGCTTAACCAAAGCGTCGATATCGACCCTTATGAAAGCTCCACATGGCAAGCTCTCGCCTCCATCAGCCTTTCGCGAAAAAAATGGAAAGATGCGGAGAAAAATCTTGATAGGGCAATCCACCTGCAGCCGAAAAACGTGGCGAACTACCTCAATCGGGCACTCGCGCGCATAAACCAAAACAACCTCCGTGGGACAATGGCTGACTACGACATGGCTCTCGACCTCGACCCCAATAACTTCCTCGGACACTACAACCGAGGACTGCTGCGCGCACAGGTAGGCGACGACAATAGGGCAATCACCGATTTCGATTTCGTGCTGCATCTTGAGCCTGAGAACCTTATGGCTCTCTATAATCGCGCACTGCTGCTCGACAAAACCGGAAACCTCCGCGGAGCCATACGCGACTACACAAAGGTCATCGAACAGTTTCCGAACTTCTGGACAGGACTGCAGAGCCGGGCCAGCTGCTACCGCCGACTGGGAATGACCAAGCAGGCAGAGGCCGACGAGTTCCGGGTTTACAAGGCACAGCTCTACAAGTCGCTCTACGGCATTCAGCCGCGACTGAACAAAAAACAACTCAGGAAACGAAGCGACAAAGACCTTGAGAAGTACAACCAACTCGTTGTCGCCGACGAGCAGGAAATGGAACACGAGTACAAGAATGAATATCGTGGAAGAGTACAGAACCGCCAGGCCGACCTCGACCAGATGCCGATGTACGAACTGTCGTTCGAAAGAAAGCGGAGCGAAGTGGAAAGCTATGTGCCTTACGACCGCCTTGTCGATGCCTTCAACAGCACGACACCAACTGCCAAGTCGCTCTGCGTGACATCATCCACTCCGATACTCGACGAGCGTTCCACCCGCACCTATTTTGACCTCATCGCCTCGCTCTCGGCAGAACTGACCATCACCACCGACGAGCGTAAGGCAATGCCAGTGCTGCTTAGAAGGGCTGTTGCCTACACTGTAGTGCAGAACCTTCAGGATGCCATTGAAGACCTCACCTCTTGCCTTGCCGTTGACAGCCTTTCGCCGCTTCCCTATTGGCAGAGGGCGGCATGCCGTATGAAGCAGGTGAACATCATGATATCTTCAGAATCGAGAAACAAAGAGGCAGTTGACATGAAACTCGTAACCATCATCGACGACCTCGACCGTGCAGCTCGTCTTAATCCCGAGTGCGCTTATGTGTACTACAACCGTGGTGTTGCCTACTCACATCGCGATGACCTCGACAAAGCCATTGCAGATTTCGACCGTGCTCTCGCCCTCGACCCCAACCTTGCCGAGGCATATTACAATCGTGGCCTTGCATTTCTTCGACAAAAGAATGTAGAAAAAGCTATTGCCGACCTTAGCAAGGCCGGTGAGTCAGGACTCTACAAAGCTTACGGCATTATCAAGAAACACGCGAAGAAATAACAGAGTCAAAAGTCTCCTTACGTCAGAAAACGTTTTACTAAGTCAGCGTGAACTTGTCAATGATGTCGTTGACAGCATCCTTGTAACTGTCGGAAACGGGGATGTGAGTGTCGCCATAGACGAACCGCATTCTGTCGATAACATCCACCTTGCTCACGTGGGCAATGAAGGAACGGTGTATGCGCATGAACTCAGGTCTTGGCAGGAAATCCTCAAGTGTCTTCATGTTCATGAGCGACATGATTTTTTCGCCGTTTTGAAGGTATATCCTGATGTAGTCCTTAAGTCCCTCGATGTAGAGTATGTCATCGAAATTCACCCTGATCAGTTTGTAGTCACTTTTGATGAACATGAATCTGTTGGCATGGTAGCAGTCAATTTTTTCAATCCTTGTGAACCAGTCGAGAGCCTTGTTCGCCACCTTTATGAACGCCTCGTAGCTGATGGGCTTGAGTAGGTAGCCGAGTGTGTCGAGCTCATAACCTTCAAGGGCATATTCACTAAAAGCCGTTGTGAATACGACACGTGTGTCCTTGGGAAGTATTTTGGCGAATTCCAGTCCGCTTATTTCTGGCATCTGAATGTCGAGGAAAAGCACATCGACAGGTTGCTCGCGCAAGGCCTTGATGGCGCTGACGGCACTTGTATATCCTCCGTTGAGTGAAAGGAACGGGGTTCGCCTGACATAACCTGACAGCAGTTCCACTGCCAAAGGCTCGTCGTCAATTATTGCACATTTTAGTGTCATATATGATTATTTTTGAATTATATTCGTTGTTGTCGGTCCATTGTTTCCATTTGTATTTTCCAGTGTACGTCAGTTCAAGCCTCTTCTCAACTTGACTCAGTCCGATGCCGTGTCCGCTATGGTCGCTTTTTGGTTTTGGGTTGTTGCTGTTGCGTATGTGGCACGTAATGGTTTGGTTGTCGGCGTGAATGTCGATGAAGACGTGGCTGTTGTCGTTGGCGCTTACTCCGTGCTTGAACGCGTTTTCAACGAGTGAGATGAATATCATAGGCGCTATCGACGCACGGCAGTCGTCGGCGATGTCGGCGTTGAATCTAACTTCGACGTTTGACGAGAGCCTGATGCGCATGAGGCTGACATAGTCGTTGAGAAACTTTATCTCCTCGGCAATGGGTATGAACGGGCGCTCGTTGTCGTAGAGCACGTGGCGTAGTATGCGGCTCAGTTCGTCGATGGCTTTCTGTGCCCGTGAGCAGTCAATGGCTGTAAGAGCGTAGATGTTGTTGAGGGTGTTGAGAAGAAAGTGAGGGTTGATTTGCGCGCGCAACGTCTTCAGTTCGGCTTCCTTTCTTGCGTCCTCGGCTTGGTGTATTCGCCGTGAGAGGCGTATGGTGGTGGCCATCACGCAGGCTATGAGCATGTTGAACGAGTCGCGGATGATGAAGACATAAGGTTCCAGTGGATGTCGCGGCTGCTTGACAACCTTGATGTCGGGCAAGAAGAAGTGGTGGCTGTATCGTATCCAGATGTGAAGCAGCATGCTGAGCGAAAGAATCATGACGATGTTGTAGATGACGAATTGTTTTCGCCCGCCGTTGAGGAAGAAGCGCTCTATCAGATGAAAGTAGTTGGCGTAAAACACGATGGCGAGCATCATTGGTGCGACGCTAAAGCAGAGATAGCGTCGCACGTCGATGCTTTCATTGTGCCCGTTGTACATCATCGGTGTGAAGAAGATGATTATCCATGCCGCGACGTGAAGGGCAATTTCCGCTTTTTTATTCATACCTTAATGCTTCTATTGGGTCGAGTTGTGCCGCTTTCTTGGCAGGATACC
>JALFCG010000106.1 GCA_022771265.1 Prevotella sp. | reverse complement strand
GGAGACTGATGCCTATACCTATTATAAATATATAAACGACAACCGCTACATGAGCTGGAACGGTGCCGCCCTCGGTGGCTTCGGCAACCCCGACCTCTCTTGGCAGACCACAAAGGAGATGAACATCGGTACGGAGTTCGGACTGCTGGACAATCGCATAAAAGGTTCGTTTGAGGTATATACCAAGAAAACCAACAATCTCCTTTCTTCCATGGACCTCCCGCTCTCAATGGGATTCCCCTCTTATCGCGCCAATATCGGCGAGGTGGAGAATAACGGTTGGGAGGCTGCATTGCAGGGCTTCATCATACGCGACACAAAACGTAAAATAAACTGGATGGTGGGAGCGCAACTCGTTTATAACAAAAACGAAATTACTAAACTCTCACAGGCAATAAAAGACCAGACCGAGGCTTACATGACCAGCGACGCCACCGACGAGGACGCGTCGGGCATTCAAAACCTCTTTTACGAAGGTCGCCCGCAGAACTCCATCTACGCCGTACAGTCGCTCGGCATCGACCCTTCTACGGGTAAGGAGATTTACCTCGACAAGAACGGAAACATTACCGATACATGGAAAGCTACCGACAAGGTGTATTGCGGCAGTGCCGACCCTCTCTATCGTGGCAATATGAACACGATGTTCCAGTGGGGTGACTTCACCCTCTCAGCTTCCTTCGGCTACTACTGGGGCGGCAAGGTGTATAACTCAACGTTGCGTGACCGTGTTGAGGTGACCACTAACGACATACAAAACAAGAACGTCGATGAGCGAGTGTTGAGCAGCCGATGGTATGAGGCAGGCGACGTGGCGTTCTTCAAGAAACTCTCTAACGAGCGTTCTAAGGCCACCTCACGCTACGTGATGGACAACAACGTGCTTGAGCTTCAGAGCGTAAGTCTTCAGTATAAGCTCAAAAGCCGTTACCTGCTGAAGACATTCCATCTCAACAGTGCCATCTTCGGCATCAACATGAACGACCTGTTCCACTGGGGAAGCGTGAAGATGGAACGTGGAACGAGCTATCCTTACGCACGCAACATCCAGGCAAGCGTGAAACTGCTTTTTTAATGAAGAATGAAGAGTGAAGATTGTCTGAACTCCCCCAAATTAATAACAAGTAAAAATATGAAGACATTAAGATACATAACGATGATGTTTGCCGTGGCATTACTTGCCACATCGTGCGACGACTGGCTCGACGTGCGCGGCGAGAATATCTCGAAAGAAAACGACCAGTTTGAAAACTACAAGGGTTTTCGCGATGCCCTGACTGGCTGCTATATGGCAATGGGTGACGAGGACGCCTATGGCCAGCGTCTCACCATGACCGACGTGGAGTGTCTTGCCAACCTCTGGTATGTGGAGGATTCCTACGAGACGCAAGCTCCACTGAAGTATTACCTCAGCCATCATGACTATGCCAACGACTACAGCCGTCCTGCTATCAAGGCCATTTACGCAAAGTTGTTCCACATAGTTGCTTCCGCCAACGTGTTGTTGAAGAACATTGCTGAAAAAGGCGGCAACATCGCCGACCCTCAGGCTCGCGCCGTTGTTGAGGGTGAGGCTTACGCCATACGTGCCTACTGTCAGTTCGACATCCTCCGCCTCTTCGGCCAGCTGCCCAAGGGAGCCACGAAACAGGTGTCGCTGCCTTATTCCTATACAACGAGCATAGATGAGACACCTGCATACTATTCGTTCAACGACTATGTGGCTTGCCTGAAAAAGGACATCGAGAAAGCTGAGGCTTTGCTGAAGGACAACGACCCAGTGTTTGGAAACACATTCTCGCAGCTCAACAATGCGTCAAGTGCGGAAGACGATTTCCTCTACTACCGCCAGTCGCGCCTTAACTATTGGGCAGTTCGCGCTCTCCACGCACGTATGGCACTATACATTGGCGATACTGCCGACGCTAATGCCATCGCAACGGAGATAATCAATGCCAAAGGAGCCGACGGCAATGCGCTTATGTCACTCAGCGGAACATCCGACCTCACCAAGGGATATAACGCACTGCCTTCTGAGTGTCTCTTCTATCTTAGCAAGTACAACGTTAACAGCTATGCCAACAACAAACTTGTCGGTGGCAGAATAACCCAAGTGACTACATCGACCTACTTCATCACAAACGAGCAGCTCAACAGCCTCTACTCGTCAATACCGGGCAGCACCGCGTCACACAACCGATACCTCTACCAGTGGAACCGCAATGCCCAGGATACATTTGCCAAGCAGCATGCTGTGACAAAGAAGTATTGGTATGACGAGAACAACGCATCGTCATATTATCTCACCACGAAATATCAGGTCATACCGATGCTTCGAATGTCGGAGGTGTATCTCATAGCTATGGAAACCGCCAAGGATCTGTCCACGGCGCAGGCTCTCTACGATGCATACATGCGTGACTGTCAGTTCACTCTCTACGAACCATTTACATCTTTGGAAGAAGTGAAGAAGGAAATCGTGAACGAATATCGACGCGAACTGTTTGCCGAAGGACAGATGTTCTTCTGCTACAAGCGCATTGCCGAACGTAACATGATGTGGAACAACAAGACTATGGAAGAGGCCGACTATATCCTGCCGCTGCCATCGTCAGAAATATTGAATGTTGGAAAATAACATGAATGACTTATGAAAATAACGAAATACATTATAGGATTGGCGGCATTGACCGCCGTCACATCCTGCGAGAAAGACCTTGAGCTGTATAGCGACCCTACGTGCCGACTCAATTTCTATTACGACATCGACAACGTGGGAGACTTCAAGCCAGAAATGGCACGCTCGGCTTATTCCTTCGTCTATGGCGACCCCGACATAAAGCAGGATACACTGTGGTTTGAAGTAGAGACGATGGGCTTTGTAGCAGACACCGACCGCCCGATTTCGCTTGTGCAAGTGGATAGCGCAGGCGTTGACAATGCAGTGCCAGGAAAGCACTATGTTGCTTTCACCGACGCAGCTCTCTCTTCTCATTATATGATGCCCGCAGGCAAGGCACGCACAAAGGTGCCAGTCATTATACTTCGCGACCAAAGCCTGAAAGACAAGGCTGTAGTGCTGAAGTTCAGAATCAGTGCCAACGACAGTTTCGTCAACGGATATGAGCAACTCTCAACACGAGTTGTCACCTTCACCGACCACCTCTCCGAACCTTCGCGATGGACTTACGCTTATCCATATGGGGACGATTATACGATATCATTTGCCGACTATTTCGGCGACTACGGCCCTGTTAAGCACCAGTTTCTCATCAACGAGACTGGCGAGAAATGGGACGACGAATACATCGACAAACTCATGACAGGCGACTCCATGTATCTCGAATACATGCTGAGGAAGATGGCAAAATGTCTGAAGGAATATAATGAGCAACGTCAGGCACAAGGACTCGACGTGCTCCGTGAGGCCGACGGCACGGAAGTGGTAATCGAAGACCCATACGCATGACAATAAAACATAAAAACGATACGACAATGAAAAAGAATATATATTTCTATCTTTGTGCAGCCTTGATGACAATGACACTGACCGGATGTTTCGACGACGACAGCTCCACTGGATATGAAGCCATCAAGGAAACCACAATAAGTGGCATTGAGGAAACATACGTCAAAACTGCATACGTCGGCGAGAGGTTGGTCATCAACCCGGAAGTGAAGTCGAGTTATAGCGACGAACAAATGAACTACACTTGGCTCTTGCTCGACAATTCAACGGGAAACAAGGACAAGGAAGGAAATGTGATGGAGCCAGTGGTGATAGGAAACACAAAGAACCTTGACTATGAGGTTGCTCTCGCTCCAGGAACATACCAGGTGAGACTCATGGCAAGTGCTGCCGACAACGGCTACTCGGTGTATGCCACAACAACTCTTACCGTGCGAACACTCTTCTCGCAGGGATTCTACATCCTCAAGAAGACTGCCGACGGCAATACCGACCTCGACCTGCAGACACTCGACGGGCAACATGGTGAGGACCTTATAGCCCAAGTGGATGGAAAATCGCTCGAAGGAAGTCCTGTCTCGCTCTATCCCAACTACTTGATGAACTACATCAATACCGACAACGACAAGATAGAGTCAACCAACTCCGTCACTGTCACTACCGATCGCAAGGTCATCAACGTAAGGCGTGTGTCAGACTTCACTTCCATTTTCTCACGCGAAAACATCTGTTTTGATGAGATGGATGCCGACGAACAGCCTTATGCCACCACTCTCTCGCCAACGTTTGGATATATGATGATGCTCACGTCAAAAGGACTCTATAATGCTGCATCTTCATCCATGTCAGATTCTTCTACAGGACAGTTCGGCATGCCAGTGAGCGAATGTGGAGGAAGCCAGTATTTCTATATCGACAACGTCAATTTTGGTTGTGGAGCAATATGGGATGCCACATCACATAGTCTGAAGGCATATAACTTTAATTATGAATTCTCGCCTTTGTGCTATTTCGACATGACAGGTGAGGAACAGACGCAGAATCTAACAAACTTTGAGTGTCTTCATTGCGGATTCAACGCCTTGGCTGGAACGACTACAGGTATCTTCGTGCTTCATGACAATAAAACAGGCAACCGCTATCTGTATCTGACTGAAGGATCATTCCTCGGTGTCAACCTCAGCCAGCGCATACAACTGCCATCTGATTCACATGCCTCACGTGCCACGTCTTACAGCACCAATGGTATCAGTGCGTCGTATCTCTACTGCATTGACGGAGGAAAGCTGTATGCATACGTGTTTAACAGTGGCGACAACAGCGAGGTGGAACTGAAACCAGAGGGCATCCCGTCTGACGAGACCATTGTCTATGTCACCAACCAGTATTGGAACCCCACTTTCAGTCCAGGCACTCCATTCGATTATCTCGTTGTCGCCACACAGAAGGGCAATTCATACAAGCTATACTTCTATGAAACCAATGGCGGTGCTCCTATAGGCAAGCCTGTCATGACCACAACAGGCGAGGGTTATGTAAAGGCTGTGCGTTTCATCAACGACGGATATGACACCACCGACTGCATATTTGGCACTCAAGTATATAATATAAATGATTAAAAATTATAAGCAATAAAAAATGAAAAAACTGTTATTCTCTCTCTCTTGTCTGTGCTCCTGCCTCGTTGCGGGGGCGCAGACCGAATTCCGCCACGTTTCTTTCGACGAGGCGAAGGCAGCCGCAAAGGCTGAGTCGAAACTCTTGTTCATCGATTTCTACACCGACTGGTGCGGACCGTGCAAGCGGATGGCAAACGAAATCTTTCCTCAAAAGCCTGTCGGCGACTATCTTAACCCAAAATTCGTGTGTGTGAAAATCAATGCTGAAAAGGGTGAGGGCGTGGAACTCGCCAATAAGTATAAGATAACGGCATACCCGACCTTTATCGTTGCTGATGCAACAGGCAAGGAGATGGGAAAGTTTGAGGGCGGACGTGACATCGACGGACTGCGTACTGAAATAGAACGCATCATAGATCCGTCGAAGTCGCCCGATGTGGTTAGGTCTCGATATGACAGTGGCGAACGCACGCCTGATGTAGTGCTTAATTATGCAGCTCTCGTGTTTGAGGAGGCAAGTAACATCCGTGCCAAGAACGCTTACGAAATAGCTCAGAAAAAGGCGGAAAAAGTCGTCCAGGACTATTTCTCCAACCTGTCTGAGGCTGACCGCCTTAAGAAGGAGAACCTCTTCGTCTATCGTAAATACAGTTCAACTCCCGATACTCCTTCCGCCCGCTTCATGACTGACAACATCGACCGCTTCCCCGCCGACATGAAAGCAGACATCGACACCATAGTGAAAGACCTTTTCCAAAATACTATGGCCTCACGCCTTGGAGGTCACCTGCCTTTCAACAAGGCTGACTATGAGGCAGAAAAGGCTGCAATCAAGCGTCTTCGCCTCAATGCCGACAAATGGTACGACCAGCCCCTGCGCTTCCTCGACGAATATGCCAAGGGCGACCTCAGCCGTTTCATCGACTTCTGCTCCTCCAACATCACTAAGCTCGACAAGCGACTGCAGACTACCATGATGTTAGGCATGAGCGACCTGATACAAACTGACGACCAAGCCGTAAGGCAGAAAGCCGCCCGATTCATTCGCAGCCAACTGGCCGACATGGACGCAAGAAACATCATGTTCGTGGCATACACACTGATGGACCTTGAAGGCGACACGGGACATTAATCTCTAAAACGTTAAAATAACAAAACGTTTCGGGCGTTGGCGCAAGAAAAGTACATCATGGGTGTTTATATGTTACGAAAGATAATGAATAACAATATGAAGAAAACATTTAAGAACATTGCCATGACGGCTTTAGCGCTGCTCGCCCTGTCGGCATGCAGTTCAACAAAGAAAATCAGTGACGACAAGAGTAATGCTGTGACAAGCATGACGAATGAAGACGATATCGACCCTGGGTTCATGGTGCTCTCTGATGCGCAATATGACCTCGTGAAGCGTAATAACCAGTTTGCCCTTAACCTTTTCTCGGAGGTTAAGGGAGTTGGCTCGAGCGTGATCTCGCCAATGAGCGTCACCTATCTTATGTCGATGCTTGCCAATGGAGCGGAAGGAGTAACGCGAGAGGAAATTATGGCTGCCATCGGTGCCAAAGACTTCGACATCGACGAGATGAACGCGTTCTATGCCTATCTCATGAAAAGGGCAAAGACTGCCGACAAGCAGACCACGCTCAACATTGCAAACTATATTGCCCTCAACAATAAGTTTGAGTTGAAGAAGAAATTCGCATCCACTATCGCCGACAGTTATCAAGGCTCCGTGGAAGCTCTTGACTTCAACGATTCCAAGAGCACAACGCGAATAAACGGATGGTGTAGTGAGCATACCGACAATATGATACCCTCCATCATTGACCAGGTGGAACCGTCGGCAGTGGCATACATCCTGAACGCCATATACTTCAACGGGACGTGGACCGACAAGTTCGACAAGAGCAACACCAAGAAGGAGCAGTTCAATGGCTTCACCCGCGACATCAATTATGTCGATATGATGCATCGCAACGCCAAGTACTACTATACGTCAAACGATGTCTATTCGGCAGTGACCCTGCCTTACGGGTCAGGAACTTATTCAATGACAGTGTTACTGCCCAACGACGGCAAGTTTGTCACCGACGTGACGAAGGCTCTCAATGCCGACACTTTGGCTTCTCTCCGCCGTAACATGGAGGAATGTATCGTTGACTTGAAGCTACCCCGCTTCACCACTGAGATGAAGCTCTCGTTGAAGGATATCGTCGCAAGATTGGGCGCACCTGCGATGTTTGATGCTTCACGCGCCGATTTCTCGTCTTTTGCCAACGGCAACGTGTATGTGTCGGAGATGCTTCAGAAGGCAAAGATTGAGGTGAGCGAGGAAGGCACAAAGGCGGCTGCCGTCACCATGGGTATGATGAAGCTCACCGCCATGCGTCCCCAGGAGCCACGACGTGTGGATTTCCACTGCGACCATCCCTTCGTATATATTATACAAGACAACTATACCGGTGCCGTCCTCTTTATGGGACAGTTCACCGGTAAATAGTTGACGCACGATACGTGTTGATTTACAAAAGGTTCATCGTGTCGGTAGCAATCATCAGCTCCTCGTCGGTCGGGATGATGCAGACAGTGACCTTAGAGTCGGCTGTAGAGATGACCTTCTCCACGCCACGCAAGCCCTTGTTGAGCTCCTTGTCAATCTCCACTCCGAGGAACTCAAGACCTTCGCATGACTCTTGACGGGTGCTCCACTGGTTCTCGCCGACACCGGCTGTGAAGACGATAATGTCAACACCGCCCATGGCAGCTGCGTAGGCACCGATGTATTTCTTGATGCGATAGTTGTACATCTTCATGGCAAGCACAGCCTTTGGGTCGCCATTCTGGCAGGCTGCCTCGACCTCACGCATGTCTGACGACAGTTCGGTCACGCCGAGCACACCGCTCTTCTTGTTCAGCAGGTCGGAGATGCCGTCAGCGTCCAAGCCGAGCTTCTCCTGGATGAACGACACTGCGCCGCCGTCGATGTCACCCGAACGTGTTCCCATCATCACACCTTCCAGAGGAGTAAGACCCATTGACGTGTCAACACACTTGCCTCCGTCAACGGCAGCTATCGAAGCACCGTTGCCGATGTGGCAGGTGATGATCTTCTTCTCTGCAGGGTCAACGCCGAGGAAGTCGCACACGCGCTGTGCCACATATCGGTGGCTGGTGCCGTGGAAACCATAACGACGGATGCCGTATTTCTCATACAGTTCGTAAGGAATGGCATACATGTAGGCAAAGTCGGGCATCGTCTGGTGGAAGGCTGTGTCGAACACACCAACCTGTGGAAGGCCGGGCATCAGTTCCGTTACTGCATTCACGCCCTTGAGGTTTGCGGGGTTGTGAAGTGGAGCGAGGTCGCTGCACTCCTCAAACACCTTGAGCACCTCGTCGGTGAGCAGTACACTCTTGTTGAACTTCTCGCCTCCATGCACCATACGGTGACCTACGGCGTCGATTTCCTTGAGGTCATTAATCACTCCTATTTCCGGGTCGGTGAGCAGTGAGAATATGAACTTCACTCCCTCGGTATGCTCAGGGATGTCGTGCATAATCTGTTTTTTCTCGCCGTTAGCGAGTTTCACTTTGACGAAAGCTCCGTCCAAACCAACTCTCTCTGCACCACCGGAAGTCATCACTTCCTTGGTGTCCATGTTGTAGAGCGCATACTTAATAGATGAGCTACCACAGTTTAATACTAATATTTTCATCTTTATACTGATTTTATAGGAGTTAAGGATTTAAGGAGTTACAGGAGTTAAGACAATACCCTATCGTCTTCCATTAGGTGGTTGTTGTCAATTATCCCTTTGCAATATCCATTAATATTCTCTTAACTCCTTTAACTCCTTAACTCCTGAAAAATATTTCCTTACTTCTTCGCATCCATTGCCTGGCAAGCGGTGATGGCTACCATCTTGTAGATGTCGTCAACAGAGCAGCCGCGGCTGAGGTCGTTGACGGGACGGGCGATGCCCTGAAGGATTGGACCGAGGGCTGTTGCACCACCAAGACGCTCTACGAGCTTGTATGCTATGTTGCCCACTTCAAGACATGGTACAACCAGTACGTTGGCATGACCGGCAATCTTGCTGCCCGGAGCCTTCTTCTCACCTACGGAAGGAACGAGAGAAGCGTCGGCCTGGAGCTCGCCGTCAACCTGCAGCGTCGGGTCAAGTTCCTTGGCAAGTCGTGTAGCCTCGACAACCTTGTCAACCACCTCGTGGCTTGCGCTGCCCTTGGTAGAGAAACTGAGCATTGCCACACGTGGCTCCTCAAATCCTGCCACACTCTTCGCTGTCTGTGCAGTGCAAACGGCAATCTGTGCAAGCTGGCTTGCGTCAGGCATTGGAGTAACGGCAACGTCGCCCATTACGATGATGCCATCCTCGCCATACTGAGGCTTGTCGGTGATGAGCAGCATGGCTCCGCTGACACAGCTGATGCCAGGGGCACATTTAATGATTTGCAAGGCAGGACGCAAGGTGTCGCCAGTGGTGCTCAACGCCCCGCTGATTTGTCCGTCGGCACCTTCGGTCTTGATAATCATACATCCGAGGTAGAGAGGATTCTTCACCAGCTCGCGGGCTTTCTCGATGGTCATTCCCTTCTTCTTGCGAAGCTCTGTGAGCAGTTCGGCATACTCCTCTGACTTCGGATTGTTTTCCGGGTCGATGAGTGTCGCCTTGTCAATGTTGGTCAATCCCCATTGCTTTGCCAATGAGTGAACTTCTTCCGGGTTGCCGATGAGAATCAGGTCAGCCACATCTTCCGCCAACACGCGGTCGGCTGCTCTCAATGTGCGCTCCTCGGTGGCTTCGGGGAGTACGATGCGCTG
>JALFCG010000053.1 GCA_022771265.1 Prevotella sp. | reverse complement strand
CCAAGGAGGAGGAGATACAGAGCGTGGAGTATCTGACACCATTTCATGCACCTGAAAATCCTCCTGTCCTTGGCTTCTCAGCTTGGACAGAAGGATTAGTACAAACACGATAGAATATATTTTTTATTGACGTTGGTGAAGAATCTTCTCTACGGCGGCTACAAGGCGGTCAATCTCATCCCTTGTATTGTAGAACGCGAAGGAGGGACGGACGCTTATGTCCGGAGAGATGGCGTAGAGGATATTGGGGTCGTTGGCAAGACGGATGTCTTCTGATGACGGGCGCGAGGGTGAGGCAGGATGGCTGTGCCATTTGGCATACCACAATCGCGTGATTTTTTATACCACGATTGTGGTAGAAGAATGCATGCTTATTTATAAAAAGAGGTGATAAACGATTGTTTTTTGTGAAAAAACTTGCAGAATTGAAACGATTGTGGTAATTTTGCAATCCAAAAACATCAGACGACAGACAATATGAAGAAACAGACTCAGGCTATACATACCCAATTTCAAAGCCGTGATGCTTACGGCTCGCTCGCAATGCCCGTGTATCACACCGCGGCTTACGAGTTTGACAACGCAACGGAAATGGCAGATGCCTTCTGCGGAAGAAACGACGCACCGGACTATTCGAGAGTGACCAACCCTACAGTGACTTACTTTGAAAAAAAGGTGAAAGCACTGACTGACGCCAACGATGCCATTGCCTTCAGTTCCGGCATGGCTGCAATCAGCAACACCCTGCTATGCCTTGCCGCAGCAGGGAAGAACATCGTGTCGTCACGCCATCTCTTCGGCAACACCTTTGCTCTTATCGGAGGCACAATGACACGATTCGGAGTGAAGCCACGACTTGTAAATCTGACCGACACAAAGGCTGTGGAAGAAGCGGTGGACGACAACACAGCATGCATATTCATGGAAATAATCACTAATCCGCAGATGGAGGTGGCTGACATCGAGGCACTTGCAGCGATAGCCCACAGACACGGAATACCTCTCGTGGCAGACACGACAATGATTCCATTCACGCAGTTCGACGCTCACGCGCTGGGAGTGGACATCGAGGTGGTGTCGTCGACAAAATACCTCTCGGGAGGTGCCACTACGATTGGCGGACTGGTAATTGACTATGGTACTGTCGAAAACTTCGCAAGCCGAATGAGAAAGGAAATGCTCATGAACCTCGGAGCTTACATGACTCCACACGTGGCTTACATGCAGAATCTCGGACTCGAGACCCTCGACGCGAGATACAAGGTGCAGGCTGACAATGCACTGGCTGTGGCAAAGGCACTGAAAGAGGTGAAGGCTGTGAAACGAGTGAACTACATCGGACTGGAAGACAATCCTTACTACACACTCTCACGCCGACAGTTTGGCGAGACATCGGGTGCCATGGTGACCATCGACCTCGAGAGCGAACAGGCGTGCTTTGACTTCATCAACCGCCTGCAGTTGGTAAGAAGGGCGACAAACCTCTTCGACAACAAGTCGCTTGCCATCCATCCCGCCAGCACCATCTTCGGCAATTTCACACCGCACCAACGGAAGAAAATGGATGTGCTCGACACAACAATAAGGCTGTCGATAGGACTGGAGGCAGCTGAAGACATTATCGAGGACTTAAAAAACAGCCTTGAGCAATAATCATAAAAAAAAATGTACAATTTCGACAAAATAATTGACCGCAAAGGGTCGGACGACCTGAAACATGAAGTGCTTCAGGAACGATATGGCGACGCAAGCCTGCTGCCTCTATGGGTGGCCGACATGGACTTTGAGACACCGCAATTCATCACCGACGCGCTAAGGCGACGACTCGACCACTCACTGTTCGGATATACAGTGATGCCGAAAAACTACTGGCAGTGCGTCAGCTCGTGGATTGGAAGCCACCACGGCTGGCAGGTGAAGGAAGAGTGGATGACATTCATACCTGGCATCGTGAAAGGCATCGGCATGGCAATCAACGTGTTTGTCAAACCCGACGAGAAGGTCATCATCCAGCCGCCTGTCTATCATCCATTCAGGCTCACGCCGCTTGGCAACAGGCGAGAGGTGGTGTATAACCCCTTGGTGGAGAAAGGCGAGACCTACGAGATGGACTTCGACAACCTCGAACGCGTGGCTGACGAGAAGTGCCGCATGCTCATCCTGTCCAATCCCCACAACCCAGCGGGCATCTGCTGGAGCCGCGAGACGCTTACGCGCCTTGCACAATTCTGCTCTGAACGCGGGATTATCGTAGTCAGCGACGAGATACACTGCGACATGGCGCTGGAAGGCAACCGACACATCTCATTCGCAACAGTGTCGGAAGCGGCTGCCCAGTGCAGCATAACCTTCGGCGCTCCTTCAAAAACATTTAACATCGCCGGCATCGTCAGTTCCTACTCAATCATCCCTAACGAGAGCCTACGGTCACGATTCTACTCTTGGCTTGAGGCCAACGAGCTTAATGAGCCCACACTGTTCTCACCGATAGCCACCATGGCAGCCTTCACACCTGAGGGAGAGGAGTGGAGAAAGCAGATGTTGGCATACATTGAAGGAAACATTGACTTCGTCATCGACTTCTGCGCCTCACGACTGCCTGAAATAAAGCCTTGGCGACCGCAGGCTTCATTCCTCGTGTGGCTCGACTGCCGACAGTTAGGCCTGAACCACGACAAGCTGAACGAGCTCTTCGTGAAGAAAGCCCACTTGGCACTCAACGACGGGGAGATGTTCGGAAAGGGAGGTGAGGGATTCATGAGAATGAACGTTGCCTCGCCAAGAAGTGTGCTTAAAGAGGCTCTTGAAAGACTGGAACGTGCAATAAAAGGTTGAATAGAAGGAGAAAAAGATTAATAAAAGTTAAATAACAAGAATTATCAGTTCTTCCATGCAAGATTTTGGGGAAACGATTGTTTACTTTGCAGAAAAAATAAATAAGAACAAATAAAAAAATGAAGAAATTTACACTCATCGCAATCCTTGGCTGCATAATGGCAGCCGTGTCATTCACGTCATGTAACTCCGACTCTGACAGCTCTTATCAAAGTCTTACACCTGCAGAAGTACAGCAGTGCTTCCTCGCAACACAGGGCTACCACAACGGAAAGATGATATACCCCTCAGTGAACAAGGCAAACATCAATGACAAGAACGACACTGTCCAGGTGTCGTGGGCAATCACTACCGACAGCACGATGACCATCTACAACTTCCCTTCCAAGGCAGTGGCAGAGGCTATCAGCGGCAACGACGAACTGAAGAATGCAATAGCAAACCATCCGAGCCAAGCCATCACCTGCGCAATAGGCTATGTGTATGCCACTCCCATCCAGTTCCTCATCGGTCCTAAAAACGTGACCTACAACGTTGAATACGGTGGCAGCAGCCACAAGGTGGAGCTGCTCTTCTACTGGAACAACTATTCGTTCGGACAGTATGTAGCATCGGCGAAATATCCGATGCAGATGCAGATTTTCGCTGCACAGATGAAGGTTGACGGTAACCAGACTTCTTATGGTATCACACCATCCAGCCCTGTTCAGTATTTCTTCTACACAGAGAAATAAATTCCCCTATAATAATTATCAAAAGGTCTTTTCCGCCGCCTCTCTTCACTTTTTGAACGAGTGGCGGCATTTTTTCTGTAATTATTTTGGCGTTTACTGTTTTTTGCTGTATTTTTGCAAAAAATTATAAACACCAGTTGAAAATGAAAACAATAAACACAAGAAGAACAATAAGAAAGTATGCCGACAAGGACGTTGACCAACAACTGCTGAACAGGCTGCTCACAGAAGCCGCACGAACACAGACAATGGGGAACCTGCAACTATACAGCGTTGTCATCACACGAAGCAAGGAGGGCAAGGAAACACTCGCACCGGCACATTTCAACCAACCAATGGTCACCCAGGCTCCAGTAGTGCTGACCATTTGTGCCGACTTCCGCAGGACCACCCGATGGTGTGAGGAGCGGAAGGCGCAGCCTGGATACGACAATTTTCTTTCGTTCATCAATGCCGCCACTGACGCGCTGCTCTACACCCAAACCTTCTGTAACCTCGCTGAGGAGGAAGGACTCGGCATTTGCTACCTCGGCACTACGGTGTATATGCCCGACATGATTATCGATGCCCTTAACCTGCCAAAACTGGTAATGCCTGTGGCGACGCTGACTGTCGGTTGGCCTGATGAAAGCCCTCAGCTGTCCGACCGCCTTCCCTTGGCGTCGTTCGTCCATGAGGAACGGTATGTTGACTACACAAGGGAGGCTATTGACAAGTATTACGCTGAGAAAGAAGCACTTGAGGAAAACCGCCACTTCTGCGAGGTGAACGGCAAAGAAACGCTCGCCCAAGTGTTCACCGACTGCCGCTACACCAAGAAGGACAATGAGGCAATGTCGGAAGGAATGAAGAAAGCATTGAAGAGACAGGGATTTAACTAATCATATGCGACAATGAATATTTCAGAAAAAAGAAGCAGCATGCTGCACGGAGTGCTGCTGATAACACTGTTCTCGTGCGCTGCTTTCTACATCGGAGAGATGGATTTCGTAACGTCGCTATCGTTGTCGCCGATGATTGTAGGCATAGTGCTCGGTATGCTGTATGCCAACTCGTTGAGAAACAACCTGCCGGAGACATGGGTGCCGGGCATTCAGTTCTGCTCCAAGCGCATACTGCGCATCGGCATCATTCTTTACGGTTTCCGCCTGACATTTCAGGACGTCACCGCCGTGGGACTCGCCTCGGTCATCGTCGATGCCATCATCGTCGTGGGAACCATCTCTATAGGCTTGCTCGTAGGACGACTGATGAAGATGGACCGCGGCATCACTCTGCTGACCTCAGTGGGAAGCGCCATCTGCGGAGCGGCTGCTGTGCTGGGAGCTGAGTCGGCCATACGCACCAAGGCTTACAAGACTGCCGTAGCTGTATCGACAGTGGTCATCTTCGGTACGTTGTCGATGTTTGTCTATCCAGTGCTCTACCGCAACGGAGTGTTCGACCTTTCGCCTGAGCAGATGGGCATCTTCGCAGGAAGCACCATCCACGAGGTGGCTCACGTAGTAGGGGCAGGCAATGCCATGGGCGAGAGTGTGTCGTCAACGGCAATCATTGTAAAGATGATAAGAGTGATGATGCTTGTGCCTGTGTTGCTGATACTTACGTGGAGTGTGGCGCGTGCCATCGCCAAAAGCGGCGAAGAGGGAGAAAAGGGGAAAATCAACATCCCTTGGTTTGCCATACTCTTCCTTGTAGTCATTGCGTTCAACTCGTTCGACCTGCTTCCTTCGTCGGTCGTACAGTTCATCAACGTGTTCGACACGTTCCTTCTTACGATGGCGATGACTGCCCTTGGAGCAGAGACGAGCATCGAGAAGTTCAAGAAAGCTGGAGCCAAACCCTTTGTGCTTGCCCTTGTTCTCCAACTGTGGCTCGTGGCTGGCGGCTATTGTTTGGCAAAATGGTTTGTACCAATGATGATGTAACATAAAAAAAAGAGTCCGTAACCATTGTCGGTTGCGGACTCCTTTTATTATACTGGCATGTTAACTCTTCCGTAGTTGTACATTCTCAGAACGTTCACGCAATACTTGTTGAACTTCTTACTTTCTGTCAGCTTGTTTACAAACTTTCTCATAATGTTACCCTTTCTTTTTTAATTAAACAATCTTTTTTCTTTGTAGGATGCAACTTCACATCCAAAAATGTTATCCTGTATCTATTTTACCTTATGTCTTCTCCTATTTGTCTTTCGACGGTGCAAAGGTAATACGTTTTTACTGTGTCCGCACACAATTATTGAAAAAAAACATGTTTTTTGCCCTTATTTTGACCTACGTCAATGGAATTGACCTTTGTCAACCTTGCGCCAAATATTCTTCAAACGGCCATAGGCATCGAAGGTTCTACGGTCGGAAAGATAGAGCGTAATGAAAAGCGAAATCATTGACGCAGAGAAAGTTATAATGACTATCATTATCTGATATTTAATAGCGATGCCAGGAGCCGAGCCGCCGAGAATCTGACCAGTCATGGTTCCAGGCAGCGAAACGATGCCCATAACAGCCATATTGGCTATGCAGGGAGCAAACGACTTTTCCAACGCTACGCGTATGAACGGTGTGACTGCCTCAAGATGGGTAGCTCCATTACCCAAGAGGTAGTAATACTGAGGCAGCTCACGATGGAGAGAGTCATAATAGCTCGTAATGGCAATGACAGCCACACTAAGCATGTTGCCCATTAATATGCCCATCACGGGGATGAAATAGCGGGAGTCGAAGGGATTGGGCAGTCGGAGCACAACAAACAGGAAATACAGTCCTACGACCATCGACGAGCAGAAGAATCCTGCCGCCACGGGAAAGAGGGCTGTCTGCCAGCGCAGTCGCGTCCGCCTCAAGGCTGTGAATGAAGCCACAGCCACCATTATCACCACCCACAGGATGTTCACACAAGCATTGTTCCACTCGAAGAGGTATTTCAGGTAAACTCCAATAAGCGTCATCTGCACCAGCATCCTTGCCAATGCCACGGCTGTCGATGCGACCAGTTCCATCCGAAACCTATAAAAAACGTAGAAGGGGACTGCCATGAGCATCATCCCTACTACCATATTTATAATACTTATATCCATTGTTTTTTACACTTTATTATTCATCTTTTCCCACCCTATGAAAGAAGTATCCGGTTGTCGCAGACAAACTCCGTAGAGTGGGTAACTGCCAGAACAGCAGCTCCCTTGAGGGCAAGTTCTTGCAAGAAGGTGGCGACAAGACTGGCTGACTGAGGGTCAAGGGCTGAAGTTGGCTCATCGACCAGCACGAGTGGCTTTCCAAGAAGCCCAAGGTTGGCTATCATTATGCGTTGCCGCTCGCCACCGCTAATGTCGCTTAACCGCTTGTCGTAGAGCGAGGAGTCGAGACCCAAACGATGCCACTGGTCCATAACCCTTTCACGCGAGAAAGGCAGAGGACTGTTGGCTTTCAGTCGGAATGGTAGCTCAACAAAGTCCTTCACCCTGTCTTGCGGAAACGACAATTCCTGTGGTACAAATGCCACTAACTGTCTGAACGCCTGTGCCGACAGTGCAGTGACCAGCTCGCCGTCGATGCTGATGAAGCCCTTGTCAACAGGATGAAAACCAAGGATAGCCCTTAACATGGTGGTCTTTCCGCAACCAGAAGGTCCACTAACAGCAGTCACCTTCCCTCTTTCAGCTACGAACGACAGCCCTTGCTGCAATAATCTGCCACTGTGGCTAAAAGCCACATTTTTCAATTCAAGCATATCATTATGTTTTGTTTCTGCAAAAGTAGCATTATTCTGCCATATTTACAATTGTTTTGGCACAACAAAATGTTAAAGAATGCAACCATTACCCACATTTCTCCTATGTCAATGCCAAAAACACAATAAAAATGCTTAATTTTGCACCACCAAAACTTTACTTTTTATGATGTACATTACAGAAAAAGACATTTTTCTCAGAAAAACAGGATTCAGGGAACTAAATCCGAAGGCTGCCCTTTTCGATATGGACGGAGTGCTTTACGACTCTATGCCTAATCATGCTTACAGCTGGCACACCTCGATGGCATCATTCGGAATAGAAATGAGCGAGGCTGACGCATACGCCTACGAAGGAATGAGAGGAGTGGAGACGATAAAAAAAATTGTGAAAGAACAAAAAGGTGTCGACATCACCGACGAAGAGTCGCAGAGGATGTATGACGAGAAGTCGCGCATCTTCTCCACAAGACCACAGGCTCAGATAATGAAAGGAGTGATTGAACTGCAGAGGAAGATGAAAGCCGACGGACTGAAAATCGTAGTAGTGACAGGAAGCGGACAGCATTCGCTGCTTGAAAAACTAACACACGACTTCAAGGGGCTCATCGAGCCTGACATGATCGTGTCGAGCTTCGACGTGAAAAGAGGGAAACCTAACCCCGAGCCTTACCTCAAAGGACTGGTGAAAGCGGGCGTGGAACCATGGGAAGCAATCGTAGTGGAGAACGCTCCGCTCGGAGTACGTGCAGCACAGGCTGCCAAGATTTTCACCGTGGCAGTGAACACAGGACCCCTTCCCGACAAAATGCTTGCCGACGAAGGGGCTGACCTGATATTCGACCGCATGACTGACTTCCGCGACCAATGGGAAGAGGTGATGCGTGGGCTGGCAATGGTGTAGCTGAAAAAAGCATTACCTGCATTGTTTTTTCAACCACAACATCTGACTGTAGTTAGTCTCAGAACTTGTCCAATGCTCGTTTATCGGTGTTATAAGCGATTCCTTGGGCGATGTTATCATGTTCCACACGATATAGCTCGTTGTAGGCGGACAAACATTGTCGTTGAATCCCCATGTGAGGAATACTGGGCATGTTATCCTTCGGGCAAAATTCACCACATCATAATACTCCAATGTCTTCACCTTCTCCGGTGTAAGCATTGAGTTGAGGCGTGGGAAATGAGGATAGCCTCCTGCACGATTGTCGAGATAGCCTGCCATGTCAGAGAGTGCCGGATGATTGGCGACGCAAGCCGAAACCCTTGGGTCGAGGGCTGCAGTTATCAACGCGAGAGCGCCGCCTTGACTGCCTCCTTGGACAAACGCGTTGCGTCCGTCCCACTCGGGCAGTGACGTGAGATAGTCCAAGGCACGCGCACAGGCAACATAGACATGCCGCATATAGTAGTTGTCGCGGTTGTCAAGTCCGTTGGTAAGATATCCGTTCTCGCGGTCAAAGGCTGTGGTTATTTCCTTAAACTGTTCGTCGGTCATTTCCGGATTAAGTCCATGAATCTCCATTTCCAGTCGTATAAAACCATTGCGGGCGTAGTAGGTGTTACGCATGGGTTCCTTAATGGTCTTTATGCCTGCTCCAGGAGGGCATAGCACGACAGGGTATTTCCCGGCTTTCTTTGGTTTGGTAAGATAGCCATAGACGCTGTGATACTTGTCGGTCTTGATTTTCAGCAGATAACAGTCAATCTCGTTGGTGGAATAGTTTTCTACCTTTTTGCAGACAACGCTGACGGGAGTTTTTCGAGCTTCGTCAAGTGTTGCCTTCCAGAAGGAGTCAAAGTCGGCTGGGTTCTTGGTATAAGGTTTTAGTTGCTCGGGAGAGAAACCAACCTTCACATGGTGCTGGAAAGTCCTGTCGCCTTTTTTGGCAGTGAGCCTTAGGTCGAGGAATCCAGCTTTCTTCATCGTCCCCATGTCGATAATTGCTTTTCCGTTCTTCAACATCATCTTCCCCTTTGCCGTGGCAGGCATCATGTCGGGTGCTATCTCATAGTCCACCTCGATGTCCTGCGGCACGCCATAAATGTAGAAGCCTACTTCCACTTTGGCTTTCTCGCCTGTTTTGTAGAGCCAGTCGGCATGGTCGGGCTGAGTGAGCCAAAGGAAATCGGAACGATAAGGATAATTCTCCGCATTGCTGGTCATTACACTGCAGAGCAACATGAAAAACAATAGACATTTCTTCATAGCTAAATAATTGAGAATCAATATGAACGTAGTTAAATAGACGCAGGCACTTATTCAGCTTCGAGATATAGCACTCGGCTGGAATAGTCGTTCTGCTTGTGGTAATCGACACTGTGATTATAAGGGATGTCAAGACCATTTGCCATAAGATAGGCACCTGTGAAGGTCTTGCCCTCAAACTTCAGCGGTTTGTTGTCGATGCGGTTAAGTTCTTTCACACGATAGGTCTTTTCCGGATCGAGGCCCGACATCTTCACACGTGGGAGATGCTGGTTACAGAAGTGTTCGGTCTTCCACCAATAGAAGGCAGCCTTTTGTTTGGCATCGTCAACATACATGAGAGATGCCACACCGAGACCATCGTAGGGCGAGAGCAGGCGATAGATGTTACCAAGCTGCACAATGGGACGAATGGTCTTATAGTCGGCGATGGCTTGCTTGCAGAGAGCTTTTTCTTCGTCAGTCATGTTCTTTGGCTGAATTTCCATACCAAGACGTCCGCTCATTGCCACATCGACGCGATACTTTAGAGGCACGGTGCGGAATGTCTGATGGTTGGGAGCAGCACTGATGTGAGAGGCCATAGTGATGGCAGGGAAGAAATGGGATGTTCCCCACTGCATATAGACACGCTGCAGGGCATCGGTATTGTCGCTTACCCAAAACTCGTCGAAGTAAGGCAGATAGCCCCAGTTGGCCCGTCCACCTCCAGAAGCACAGTCTTGGATGATGAGGTCGGGATATTTTGCACGAATGCGCTGAAGTGTCTTTACGAGACCGCGATGGTATTCAACAAGCAGATGACTCTGGTCGTCGGCAGAGAGATATTGCGAGCCGTGGTTGGAGATGTTCATGTTGGCATCCCACTTGATGTAGTAAATCTCTGGGTATTTCGTCATCAGCTCGTCGATCGTGTTGAACACAAAGTCCTGCACCTTCGGGTTGCCCATGTCAAGCACTAACTGTGTACCGCCACGGCCGTAAAGGAGGTCACGTCCAGGAACTTTCACAACCCAGTCGGGATGTTGCTCATAAAGCTCACTGGGATTGTTGGTCATCTCGGGCTCGAGCCAGATGCCAAACTTAATTCCATGTTTCTTAGCGTCGGAGAGCAAACCGCCAATGCCGTTGGGCAGTTTTGCCTTGTCCACCTTCCAGTCGCCAAGAGAAGAGTTGTCGGTCTTTCGGGGATACTTTTCTCCGAACCACCCATCGTCCATGACGAAGAGTTCACCTCCCATTGAGGCTATGTCAGCCATCATCTGGTCCATGCCTTCCTCATTAATATCGAAATAGACGCCTTCCCAACTGTTGAGCAGAATCTTACGCACTTCATTGCCATGGGCAAGCTGATAATTGCGTCCCCAGCGATGGAAGTTTCTGCTGACCCCGCTCTTTCCTTCACGACTGTAGGTCAATGCGAGTACTGGTGTGACAAAAGTCTCGCCGCGCTTAAGATGGTATTCGGAAGCCTCCTCGTTAATGCCTGCGAAGAACTGGTGACACTCGTCATCGTGAGTGTTGATTCTAAGTTTGTAGTTACCTGTGTAGCATATCGCGGCACCGATGACATCGCCTTCGTTCTCTCGCCCCTTTCCGTCAAGAGAGAACATAATCTCTCCGTGGGAAGTGTGAGAGTTGCGCACTCCATCCTTGTTCTCGATGACGAGCATTCCCGGCTCTAGGGGTTCCTCGCTAAGTCGTCCTTCGTTAGCCCATGACCCATAGAGATGTGACACCCATACATTACCGCGTCGGATAGGCAGGAAGCCAGAATCGAAACGGGTTAGCGTGACAGTTTTCTTTTCGCCATTGGTAATCTCAGCCCATGTCTCAATGACATCTACATCGTTGTAGGTACGATAACAGATGTTGACATAGAAAGGTAGCTTTTTGTCCTTCATCTTTACTACCTGTACTGTGGCTCTTTTCTCCTGACGTTGTTCGGTACCTGTAACTTCGAGCTGGAGCGTCATGTCCCCATCGGCATGTCGCACTGCAAGACATGGTTCTGCCGCGCAGTTGAAGCCATAGGCAGGATAAGCACTATAGTAGCGGTCTTCCACTTCGGTCACAGTCTTTGCATCGTTGGCAGAGAGTCGTGCGCCATAATAAACAAATTTCAGGTCCTTGCCTTTGGTGGCATCTACGACGAGTGAAGTACGTGGTGTTGTGATGCTGATGTTTTCTGCCTGCAAGACGAGTGCAGATAGACAGCTTAAAACAAGTGTCGTTAGTTTCTTTCTGTTCATAAAAATGTAAATAATAGGTTATACTTTATTTTGGGTGCAAAGGTAATGAAAAAAAGTGGAAACGGATAATACTAATTTGACAATTGTTTGCATTATTCAGTAAAAGCATGCCGCACGACAAGCATTTGGTGTCGTGCGGCATGAATAATATGATAGTTTGGAGATGCGGTTACTTTTTCTTGTCGCACTTCTTTTCTGCATTCTTGCAGCACTTCTTTTCTGCATTCTTGCAGCACTTCTTGTCAGCGTCCTTGCAGCATTTCTTTTCTGAATTCTTACAGCACTCCTTTGTGTCAGCCTTTTTGCAATCGGCACACTTCTTGTCACCATCTTTTTTGCATTTCTTCTGGCAGCACTCTTTCTTTTCTCCTTGTTTCTTGCAGCAGGTATTGTTGTCCTGTGCGTAAGCCATAACAGACATCATCATTATGGCAACCATTACGATGTACTTTTTCATTTTCTTTGTTCTGTTTAAAATTGTCATTATGAAAAAAAAACGGTCGAAAAACCTTCTTGGCGCAAAGGTAAGTAATAAATTGCTAACAACAAAGTCTTTTTGATGTTTTTTATAATGCAAAAAGTTTTTTTAGCATTCACCATTTCACCTTTCCATATTTCTCCTTGTACCACAACTGCCAGGCATTGACCATGTTTTGCCAAAGGACATAAGCACCAGGGGCAACTGCAGCAAGCGGGTTGAGGAACGAAATGGTCAGCCAGATACCCACAACAGTATTTTTCTGACCTAATGCCTGACCTGCACTGATGCTGTCGCCAAAGGGTCTGCCGACAGCCTTTCCGATGGCAAACTGCGCCACAGTGACGAAAAGCGGCAAGACGAGCAGTAAAACTAGGGAGGTGCCTGAAACAGTGGATTGAAGAATATTGCGAACGGTCACTCCCGACACTATGGAGAGGTTGATGCACCATAGGTAGAAGCCTAAGTTCTTCTTCTTGGCAAGACACGTGGTGAACGATGGTATGACCTTTCGGCTGATGAGAGCCAAGGCAAGTGGCACGACGAGTACAAGGGTCACGTTTTTCAGCACCATAAGCACCGCGAAGATAAAAGACATATCGGCACTCTTCTCCACCATAGGGAAGAAAAGGGGAATGATTATTGTCGTAACAACGTTGGCAATGATGGTGTAGATGGTCAGCGAGCCAATGCTGCCGCCAAGTTTTTCGGTTACTACAGGAGCAGCCGCGGCTGTAGGACAGATGATACAGATGAAGACACCTTCCAGCACGAGTTTGGTGTCGGCATCGGATGTAAGAGTGATAAGCCACACGAAAAGTCCTGACAATACAATGCGTATGCCTTGGAGAATGAAATGCCAGGTTCGAGGTTTCATTTCCTTAATCTGGATTTTGCAGAATGTCACGTAGAGAATCGTGAAAAGCACTACCGGCATTATGTCAAGCAGCAACGGTCCTGCCACATCGCCTACAGGAACAAGGATGTCAATCCGTGAAAACATCAGATAGAACACTATTCCGACAAGTAGCGAAACAGGTAGTGAAAAACGTTTGAAAAAACTTATCATGATTATTACTCGTTATATATAATATTCCGCAGAATCGACAAGTCCTGCACGAAGAGCATATTTCGTGGCTTCATGGACGTTGTTGACACCGAGCTTGCGGAAAATATTCTTGCGGTGGGTGTTGACCGTATGAAAACTGGAATAGCGTTTGTCGGCAATCTCCTTTGTGGTCATTCCGAGAGCTATGTCCTTCAGAATTTCTGTTTCAGTGCGTGTAAGACGTATTTCTTCTTCTCTGTCAGTGTTATAATCGTCATTTGAGATGAGCAACTCTGCCATACGCTGGCAGATGTAACGTCGGCGACGACGGCAGTAGTCAATGGATTCACGTATCTCGAGCATCGGCGACTCTTTAAGCAATATGCTGCAATTCTGCCCCATGGCGATGACGCGTCTAACGAAGTCGATGGAAAGATCAACACTGAAGAGCAGCCATGCCGCATTGGGGAAGCGGTCGTGGAAAATCTGCAGTTCCTCAACATCGTTGATATCAAAAAGCGTATAGTCAAGCACTACGACTGCATCAGGATGCTGCCGCAGTTGTTCTGCCATCTCGTACTTATCCTCTGCCAGATGGCATTCCGCATTATCCAATGAACTTAGGACATACTGTATTCCTGCTCTTGTGATATCTTGTCTATCGGCTAATATGAACCACATTAATGAAAGTTTAATTATAACTTCTCTGCCATCCTGACGCAGAATTGTTCGTGCGTCTTGTGCATGTAGACATACATTGCCACGAACACTGTCATTTCCACCAAAGGATAGACGTAAGGAACACCGGCGAGACAGGTGACATAGATAAGTATGGCACGCGAATTAAACGTCAGCATGTTGGTGTATTTCATCAACGGCAGGGAGTTGTGACGGAACTCATCACGAATCGTCTGCGGCATGTCGTCCACATTCCGCCATCTTTGTCGCACTATCTGGTAGAGAGCCTGAAAGGCTGGAGTTCGCTTTTCCTGACTGTGGCAGTAGTTGGCATAGTTGTAATAGAACATCTTTGCCCAGAAATTGCCCTTCCATGGCAGTGACTCATAGACTGCCCTCTGGCTCTTATAGTCATCAAGTTCACTTCCATTCTTTCCAAGAAGGAAGAAAAGGTGAATCTGCCGATAGTAGTCAGCAAGCGACGACTGGGGCGAGTGACAAAGAAATCCTGCAACGATACAAATGATGAAGATGCCTATACCCCACGTTTGTCCACCGAGGAATGGGACTGGCTCGTTAATCAAGCGGCATGCTATGGCGACATAAATGGCAAAGAACCACAAGTCACCCGAAAAACCGTCGAGCATTCGCCCTATGAGAGTCTTCTGTCCTGTCAGTCGCGCGAGCTGTCCATCTGTAGAGTCACAAAAGTTGGCGAACATCAGAAGGATGACTCCCAATAAATTATGTTGAAAGTCTGGATAGTAGAACATTACTCCAGCTCCCACTCCGAGGAAGATGGAGAGTATGGTGATTGCATTAGGATGGACACCGAGCTTTTCCCACATCAAAGCGAAGGCAAGACCTATCGGCCTTGTGAAGTGTACATCGAGCCATTCCTCAGTGTCGTCGCTTTTGAACGATGCCCTCAACAATTCATTAAAACTTCTCTTTTCCATTGTTTCCAAAATCAAATTACCAGAAATACTGTATTCCCAATACTTTTTTTTAACTATTCTTATCTGGACATCCTTATGTCAAGAAATCCTCCGCCTTTTTTATGTCGGCTGCATGGTCGATGTCAAGCACCTTGCTGAACTTGTAAGCCTTAAGCCTTAAGCCGTCGGCAATGAGTGCACGCTGGAAATTGCGCATACGGCTTTCTCCACGGTCAATACAGCCCTGGAGAGTGGCGATGGAACGAGGAGTAAGACCATAAATACCTCCAGAAATGAATCGGCAGTCATCTGACTTGTCAAGGAAAGCCTTGACGTAGAGTTCGTCATCTACTTCTACATAAAGCGGTTTCTCGTCATCGATATAGTCGGTAACTCCCATCATACCATCAATTCCCTCTTCCACCGCCTTTTTGAAAGAGCCGATATATTCATTGAACTCTTCTGGCTGGAATATGGTGTCAACAGTAGTGAGGCAGAATGCGCTGTCATCAAGATATCGACTAATCTCATAAAAACTATGCATCGACGACGGCGTGCTTTTCATGACAAACCTGAGAGGGATGGGGCGTCCCTTGAGACCATTCTGCTGAATATCGAGCAGGTGTTGTCCGACAAGCGTTGTCAAATCGTTGCAAATAATGACGATTTCCTCAGCATCGTTATCCATGAAGATTCTAATCAGGCGGTCGATGAGCATTTCTCCCCTGACCATGACCAGCGGTTTAGGCGATTCTATTCCTTCGGCAGCCAATCGGCTACCCTCGCCAGCGGCTATAATAGCGTATTTCATTCTACATTCTTTTTTTGAAATCGGGTGCAAAATTACAAAAAAGAATGTAGAATGAAGAATAAATATTAAAAAAAGTGATAAAATGAGTGATATTCTTATCTTCTAATGTCCAAGTGATAGTCGCCTGAGCCTGCCTTCGACTTGTTGACATTCCTAACTGTTCCGGTGATGCTTATGTCGCCAGAGCCTGTCAGGTTTGAATCGACAGAACCACAATCGCGGCAATCAATCTTAATATCTCCCGAGCCTGTCAGTCGCACACGTGTACTTCCCACCTTACTTTGTCTCACTTCCATGTCGCCAGAGCCTACAAGCGTCACGTCGTTGGTCAGAGCTTCCAGGTTTTTCACTTCAAGGTCGCCCGAACCAGTGACAGTCATCTTCACATTGTCGCAGATAAGATGTCCGTCGATGCTCAAGTCACCTGAACCTTTCACTGCAAGTGAGATATTGTCGGTGTCAATGGGTTTGTCGCTCTTAAAGTCACCCGACCCCGCGACTTCCACTCCTATGAGATCTGGCGATGTGACATAAACGACGACCCTGGTGCTCTTTCCGCCAATGCCAAACAAGTTGACCTGGCTTCTCAACGACACCACAAGGCGGTCGCCCTGTAGTTCAGTCTTAACTTGCTTGAAAGGATCGTCGCTGTTAGGCACTCTCACCCTCACCTCGTATTTATTTCCCTGAGTGTAGATGACAGTCGGCGAACCGACAACCTGAATCTGGTTGAATCCCTCAATCTTTCTTGTCTCCTCTGCATATCCCTCGTTATCGAGATTTGATGAGAATGTGCAAGACACTAAAGTGACCATTGCTGTCACAAACATAAAAATCTTCTTCATAATAATTGTCTCATTTTAATAATTCTTTGACCATTTGACGTACTATAGATGAGAAAAGTTGCGAAAAGAAGGTGTTTTTGCAAAAAAAATCTCTATTCTTGCCTTTATTTGCATATTATTTAATATTTTTGCACTTGAAATAGAAATAACTCTTATGCATATGACTACGACACTATGGTTTTTAGATACTGTAGACACACTTAACGACTACCTCTGGACTTACGTGGTAGTGGTAATGCTTGTGGCATGTGCCATATACTTCACATTCCGTTCAAAGGGAGTGCAGTTCCGACTATTAAGAGACATGGTTAAGGTCATCGTTGACCGCCCTATATATAATAAGGTGGGAAAAGATGAGCAAGAAAAAGAAGCGCAAGCGGAGGACGAACTAAAGAAAATCGGTTCATTCCAAGCCTTTGCCGTATCGCTGTCAAGCCGTGTGGGAACAGGAAATCTCGCGGGAGTGGCTTCAGCCATCTTTATCGGCGGACCGGGAGCCGTGTTTTGGATGTGGGTGATGGCTCTTTTCGGTGCAGCGACAGCATTTGTCGAGGCGACACTCGCACAGCTCTACAAACGTCGTGGCAAGGACTCTTTCTATGGCGGTCCGGCTTACTATATGCAATTCGGACTTCACCGCCGTTGGATGGGCATACTCTTTGCGGTGCTGATTACCATCACTTTCGGCATGGCAAACCAAGTGGTACAGAGCAACACCCTATGCGACGCTCTTGCTGACGCATCTGGCGTCAACCGGATATGGATTGGAGCAGCACTCACCATTGCCACGCTCATCATCATCTTTGGTGGCATTACCCGCATCTCACGTTTTGCAAGTCTTGTAGTGCCTTTCATGGCTATTGGTTACATTCTGTTGTCATTAGTTGTGCTTGCAATCAACATAACTGAGATTCCGGCAATGTTTTCACTTATCATAAAAAGTGCCTTTGGAATGGACCAGGCTGTCGGGGGAATGGTTGGAACTGCAATCATGCAGGGAGTGAGGCGCGGACTGTTCAGCAACGAAGCTGGCGAAGGGTCCGCTCCCAATGCCGCTGCCATTGCATCCACGTCCCATCCCGTCAAACAAGGGCTGCTACAGTCACTTGGCGTTTTTGCCGACACCATAGTCATCTGCTCATGCACAGCTTTCGTCATTCTTCTGTCTGGTCTTTACGACAGTGGCCGAGACGGCATCATCCTGACGAAATACGCTCTTGTGGAGCATGTCGGCGAGGCTGGAGGGTTGTTCATAACCGCCGCCATATTCCTCTTTGCCTACAGCACCATCATTGCAAACTACTTCTACGGCGAAACAAACATTCGATTCATAACCCAGGGCAAGTCATCCATCAACGTGTTCCGCATCATCACTGGTATAACGGTAATGCTCGGTGCACTTGTTTCGCTGCAGACTGCATGGAGCTTCGTTGACCTTGCCATGGGAACAATGACGTTAGTAAACCTCGTTGCCATAATACTTCTTTCGCCCAAGGTATTCCGTCTGCTCAACAACTACATGCAGCAACGACAAAAGCATCTAGACCCACAATTCACAAGGTCAACGATGCCTGACATAGAGAAAGACATCGAATGCTGGGAGGAAGATGTTAATGGCGTAACTAAATAATGAACAATATGGAAAAACAATATCATATAGAATATCCATCACTGATGAAAGGGAAACGAGTAATGTATGTCCATGGCTTTGCTTCTTCTGCACAGTCAGGCACAGTGACGCTATTGCGCCAGCTAATGCCCAATGCTGAAATTATTGCCTATGACATACCTCTCGACCCACAGGAAGCGATAGCCTTCCTCAAAGCGAAATGTGAGGAGCAGAAGCCAGACCTCATCATCGGCTCGTCAGCAGGAGGTATGATGAGCGAACAACTTTATGGTTTCGACCGTATTCTCGTCAACCCTGCATTTCAGATGGGCGACACGATGGGGAAACACGGTATGACCGGGAAACAGACATACCAAAACCCACGAAAGGACGGAGTGCAGGAATTCATCGTCACGAAAGCCCTTGTCAAGCAGTTTGCCGAGCTTACAGAACAGTGCTTTGCCTGCGCTTCCGACGCAAAGGAACAGAAAAGGGTCTGGGGACTCTTTGGCGACAACGACCCGCTCGTACATACCTATGACCTATTCCTTGACCACTATCAGCAGGCGGTCAGATTTCACGGCGAGCATCGTCTCACTGACAAGGTGGCAATGCACTATCTCGTACCTGTCATCAGATGGATTGACGATTGCCAGGAAGGACGCCAACGTCCTGTAGTGTTCATCACCATTGATGCCATGCGTGCGCCTCAGGGCCATATTCGTCCCAGCATGCACAAGGCTTTCGAGCTATTTCTTAATGATTATGAGGTCTATTTTCTCTGCCCCGCCCTGTCCACCGACAAGGAAGCCTTGATTCAAGACCACGACTGGATTGAGGATGCCATCAGTGCACCATCATTCAACCATGTCGTATACGCCAACAACTCATCCCTACTCTATGGCGACTACAAGATTTCGACCTCTGACGACCCAAACTTCATGGGAACCAACATCCGTTTGGGAAGCGACGAGTTCAAGACTTGGGACGAAATTATCACTTTTTTCCAAAGACTGGGAGGGCAGTGATAGAAAATTTAGATTGAAATATTGAAAGACTAAATTATTGAAAAATTGAAAGGATATGCAATCATAATAATGGCTGTCGCTACACTTGTAGCATCATGTTCGGGCTGCAAGGAGAAGCCGAAGGCGACGGAGGAGAGCGTGGTTGAAAATGGCGATACAACCGCCTTGATAACCATGCAACTACAACGTTGCTCAAAGCTATACACTGCCGAATACGATATACACAAAATTGTGACCCACTCAGACGAGAAACGACTTAAAGGCAAACTCTTCAACCATGAGTTTGACGTAAAAATGCCTCTCGGAGACAGAAAAATCGCCATTCCCATTGACGTTAAACTGAAGGCATACGTCGATTTCGCCGCTTTCTCCGAAAAGGACGTAAACATCCATGGCAACAAAATAGAGATTATTCTGCCCGACCCGAAGGTGACCTTGACCAGCAGCAAGGTCAACCATGACGAGATAAAACAATATGTCGATTTTACGAGAAGTGACTTCACAGATGCCGAGCTCTCTGACTTTGAGCAACAGGGACGGCAGGCTGTGATAAAATCCATTCCACAACTTGGCATCATTGCCACAGCAAGGGACAACGCCGCACAGGTCATTATTCCAATGATTGTCAGAATGGGCTACGAAGAGGAAAATATCACCGTAACATTCAGGAAAGACTACGAGTGGACAATTGAAAAAACAACAGACTGAGACAATGAACATCAAGAAAGCCGCCTTGTCGCTACTGACGCGATTCAAACTGCAGATAACACTGTTTCTCATTGCCACCATCGCCGTGGTGACACTAATAGTGTGGGCAGGACGTACAATAGAAACATCGTCATTAGAGATTGTTTCCGACAACAATATCGACATCACTCCACAACAGATACAATCGATAAAGGCAATAGGACAATGGGAGTTTCTCGCAGTTAATGACGAACTAATGGTCGATACTACTCGCAAGGGTATTTTCTCCGATGACCATCTTGTACGCATATACTATGGTACACTGCGCCTCGGTATCGACATGCACCGCGTTAAAACGGGTTGGATTGAGGCACACGGAGATACTGTCATCGTCAAGCTGCCTCCTATAGATCTCCTCGATGACGACTTTATCGACGAGACTCGCACCAAATCATTCTACGAGAGCGGTAAATGGAATGCTGACGCCAAAAAGGCCATGCTTGCAAAGGCATACAAAAAGATGCGCGCCAGATGTCTCAGCCAGTCAAACATAAACATTGCAGAAAATAACGCCGACCTGCAAATGCGCAACATTATGAAAGCTATGGGTTTCAACAACGTGGTGATAAGATTTGAGAGTTCACAAGATAACAAACACAAAAACAAGTAAACAAAATGGAACAATTAAACAGCATCTTCTCAGAAATCAGCTCCGTACTGTGGGGGTGGCCGATGATGATTCTCCTTCTCGGCACTCACCTTTTCCTTACTTTTCGCCTGCGCTTCCCACAACGAAAGATTTTCACCGCCATTCGACTGTCAGTTACACGAGACCCTGGAGCTTCGGGCGACGTGTCGCAGTTCGGATCACTTGCCACCGCCCTTGCGGCGACTATTGGTACAGGTAACATCATAGGTGTCGCCACAGCAGTGTCACTGGGAGGTCCAGGAGCAGTGCTATGGTGCTGGTTGACTGGAGTTTTTGGTATTGCAACAAAATATTCCGAAGGACTGCTTGCCATAAAATATCGAGTAAAGACAGCCGACGGGAGGACTGTCGGCGGGCCAATGTACGCTTTGGAGAGAGGATTAGGATGGAAATGGCTTGCAGTGCTTTTTGCGGCATTCACAGCCCTTGCATCATTCGGTATAGGCAGTACAGTTCAAGCCAACGCGATGTCGGTAATTACATTTGAATCATACGGCGTACCACAATGGTTGACCGGACTTATTGTTTGCGCCTTTCTTGCAGCCGTAGTCTTTGGAGGTGTTAAGAGCATAGCCAGAGTCTGTGGGCTACTCGTCCCTTTCATGGCTCTTTTCTACATCATCGGCTGCATTGTCATACTGATCCTCAATAGCAGCTATCTTCTTCCAGCGTTGCAGCTCATCATCAGTTCCGCCTTCTCCCCTGAAGCGGCAGGAGGAGGCTTTGTCGGTTCTGGTGTGATGCTGGCAGCACGCTATGGCATTGCCCGCGGACTGTTTTCCAACGAGTCTGGACTTGGTTCAGCACCCATCGTCGCAGCAGCAGCACAAACGCGCAATCCCGTCCGTCAGGCGCTCGTCTCTTCATCAGGAACATTTTGGGACACTGTAGTAATATGTGCCATGACAGGGCTTGTCATCGTGTCAAGCATTCTTGCTTATCCCGACATCGACTATTCCCATGGAGCAACTCTAACAAAGATGGCATTCTCTAAGATTCCTTATTTTGGCACACCGATGCTCGCTTTCGGAGTTGTGACCTTTGCTTTCAGTACAACCATCGGCTGGTGTTACTACGGTGAGAAAGCCGTGGAATACCTGTCAGGCAAGAAAACGATGATTGCTTACCGCATTGTCTATCTACTTTCCGTATTTTTCGGCAGTATCATCAACCTTACACTTGTATGGAACATTGCCGACTGCATGAATGCGCTGATGGCAATACCCAACCTCCTCTCACTCATATTCCTTAGCGGCATAATAGTGAAAGAAACGAAAAAATATCTTTGGAACAACAAGTTGGATGAATATGGAGAATAACGTTCTTCAACAAAAGACAAAAAACATGATGACAATCCAACCCATAGCATACTTTCATTCACCTCTGACATCAAAATTCGGCATACCACGACAAAGCGGCATTGCCGACAGTCTTTCAGGTACAATAGAATTTGCAGAAGCCTTTCGAGCCCCGGAATCACTCCGTGGTCTCGAAGGCTTCGAATATATCTGGATAATATGGGGGTTTTCTGAAAATGTCAATGCAACAAAACATCCCACTGTTCGTCCACCTCGTCTTGGAGGAAATGTGCGCCAAGGTGTGTTTGCCACACGTTCGCCATTCCGCCCCAACAATCTCGGACTGTCATCAGTGCGCGTTGTCGAGGTTGCTGCCAACAGCCCTTCAGGTCCCGTGATAAGAGTGACGGGAGCTGACCTTATGGATGGCACTCCAATCTACGACATCAAGCCATACCTACCGGAATTCGATAGTCACCCTTCTGTACGTGCAGGTTTTGTCAACGACAATGTCTGGACTCCCCTGAAAGTCATTTTTCTGCCATCAGCCGAGATTAATCTCCTGTCAGCCAACGACATGGAATGTATAACCCAACTATTGTCACAAGACCCTCGTCCACACTATCATTCTTCCGCTGACCGCATTTACGGTATGCCCTACAAGTCCTTCGACATCCGTTTTCGTGTTACCGACGGCACTGCCGAGGTAATATCAATCCAGTAAGCATGATACCTATCAGTCAATGGAACTTACAACTACATTTTCCCCTGCGTCAAGAGCATCCTTAATATCAGAACCTCCCTTTTGCACCTTACACAGACTTATCTCATCGCCGAGGATTTCGGAAATCTTCAGTTTTCCTATTTCTTTCTTTGCTTCCTTTCCAGCTATAGTCTTGACTATATAAACCTTCATGTGCATTCCCACGTATGCTCCGCTCGGCGAGCCAAGGTCTATATACACCTCTTTCTGTTTGTCCTTCTTCTCGCTTGCACCTTCAATGATAGACGCACTAAGAGGATAAACGCGGTTGAAATGGTTTCGAATTTTCACGCTTAGCCGATTGAGGGCATTGACAATAGCACCTTCAGAGGTCTCCACCCAACTGCAGTCGTAGTCACTGACAGAGAAAGTGGCAGAATGAACAACAGCGTCGGTACGTGCGTTCTTAAGATTGACTGTTACGCTTACCTGTGCCTTATATGTAATTTTTGTGGTTTTCTTCTCCTTGTTGACCACTTCCTCTCGCTGTGTTGTGGAGATATTGGTCAAAACGCCATCTGCATACAGGCAAGAACCATCTTCTGCCACTTCTTCCGGCTTAAATTGTCCGTCAATGACACGAATACGATAAGCATTCCCTAATCCCTGAAGCACTTTCGCACGCACTGCATTTACATACTTTCCCTTGTCAATAGTCACCTGACCTGCTGACGCGTCAAGGAGAGCGCCCAATACAGAAGATACTGTAGACTTTTCAGGCTTGTGATAACTTATGTCAGTCATTGCTACAGTATATACCTTGTTACGTTCTGCACTAACATTTGTTACAAGAAACAGAGCTAACACTAATAAGATAATAAACTTTTTCATACCAAAATAAATTTAAAGATGCAATCAAAATAATGTAAGTGTAAAAAGATAGACAACGGCAGCAGGAACGGCAAGAAGCGACGAGTCGAAACGGTCGAGCATTCCGCCATGTCCCGGAAGCATATTCCCACTGTCCTTTACGCCGAGTGTGCGTTTGAAAAGACTCTCCACGAGGTCGCCCCAAGTGCCAAACACCACTACGGTAAGTCCAAGTCCTATCCATTCAAACTGAGATAGCCGCATGTCGTTAACCCCATATTGCTCTGTGAGATACCAAATAAAGGCAGCTGCCACAATGACGAACACACCTCCTCCTATGCTCCCTTCCCAGCTCTTGCCGGGACTGACACGAGGGAATAGTTTATGCCGACCGAAAAGCGAGCCACAACAGTAAGCGCCGGAATCGTTTATCCAAAGGAACATAAAGACAGACAGTGGAAGGATGGAAGTGAATGCGACACCATCTGCCGACACCCGAAAAGCGAGAACGTTAAGTAGAGAGAACGGAAGAGCAATATACAACTGTGAAAGCATCGTATAAGCCCAGCACTGTATAGGGTCAGGATGCTTGGCATAAAGCTCTGTCACCATCAGATAGACAATTGTGAGAAGATAAGGTATGAATACTGTCGGTGGCGTAATGCCACTGCAATAACCTGCCATTGCCAAATAGAAATAGGCTGCAGCAACTGTAGAGATGAAACGATTTACACTTACCCCATCCCTGTTATTGACAAGGCCAGTGAACTCCCATACCGTCAGCGCACTTACCAATGCGAAGAGAGCGGTCATAGCCAATGGATTGAGAAAACTCGTCACAACAACTGCGACAAATATTACTCCTGTTATCGTTCTTACTACAAAATTCTTCATATCTTAAGTCTCAAAATGTTGAATTCCGAATTCCTTAGTTGTTCTTGTTCTTTTCATCATCCTTCACCTTCTGCTCAAGTGAAGTTCCGGCAGCCTCCAGTTCCCTTGCACGTTTTTCAGCCATGGCCTCAGCTTCCGCTTTCTGTTGAGCCTCAAGAATTTCTTCTGTACGACTCACCCATGGTCGTTTGCCAAAGATGCGTTCCACGTCATCGGCAAATATCACCTCTCGTTTTACAAGGATGTCAGCAAGCTGTCGGTGTCCCTCGCTATGTTCAGTGAGAATCTGTTTTGCACGTTCATACTGTTCTCCAATGATTTTCAGCACCTCGTCATCCATAATTTTTGCAGTAGTCTCGGAATATGGGCGTTGGAAAGAATATTCATTGTTATTGTAATAACAGATATTTGGAAGATGTTCGCTCATACCTGCATAGGCAACCATTCCATATGCACTCTTTGTAACTCTCTCAAGGTCATTCATCGCACCAGTGGAAATACGATGAAGGAACAGTTCCTCTGCTGCACGACCACCGAGAGTTGCACACATTTCGTCGAGCATCTCCTCCTTAGTTGTTATGGCACGTTCCTCCGGAAGATACCATGCGGCACCCAATGCACGGCCACGTGGAACAATGCTCACCTTCACCAATGGATTGGCATGCTCGCAGAACCAGGATATGGTAGCGTGACCTGCCTCATGAACAGCAATGGCACGCTTCTCTGCTTCTGTCATAATCTTTGTTTTCTTTTCCAAGCCACCGATTATTCTGTCAACCGCATCAAGGAAGTCCTGTTTCCCGACAGTCTTACAGTTGTGGCGTGCTGCAATAAGAGCAGCCTCGTTACAAACATTGGCAATGTCTGCACCTGAGAATCCTGGAGTCTGACGTGACAGGAAATCGATGTCAAGAGTATCGTCGGTCTTTATCGGCTTAAGGTGAACCTGGAAAATTGCCTTTCGTTCGTTGAGGTCAGGCAGGTCAACATGTATCTGGCGGTCAAAACGTCCTGCACGCATAAGAGCAGAGTCAAGCATGTCTGCACGGTTGGTAGCTGCAAGAATGATGACACCGCTGTTAGTGCCGAAACCATCCATTTCTGTAAGCAAGGCGTTAAGAGTATTCTCACGCTCGTCATTTCCGCCCATGGCAGGATTCTTGCTTCGCGCACGTCCTACGGCATCAATCTCGTCAATGAAGATAATGCAAGGCGACTTTTCCTTTGCTTGGCGGAACAGGTCGCGAACACGGCTTGCGCCCACTCCCACAAACATCTCCACGAAGTCACTGCCACTCATTGAGAAGAAAGGCACGCCCGCCTCTCCAGCCACGGCTTTGGCAAGCAGCGTCTTACCTGTGCCCGGAGGTCCTACAAGCAATGCGCCCTTTGGAATCTTTCCTCCCAATTCTGTATATTTTTGCGGATTTTTGAGGAAATCCACAATTTCCTGTACTTCCTGTTTAGCACCAGCCTGACCTGCAACGTCCTTAAATGTGACATTCGTGGTATTCCCCTTGTCATACATTTTTGCACGGCTTTTGCCCACATTGAATATGCCCGAGGCACCTCCCATACCACCACCTCCCATGCGGCGCATAATAAACACCCACATGGCTATAATAAAGACAATAGGCAGCACGTTGTAGAGTATGAGTCCGAACATATCGTTGTCCTTGCTGTTCTCATAGCTGAAATCACCTGAGAAGACATTACGTTCCTTTGCACTCTCCACAAACTGTTCCACTTGGTCAACAGACCCGAACTGCACTTCCACCGACGGTTCCTTTCCAGTCTTATCGATACCTTGACGGAACACGTCACGTATATGCTCGGGCTTAACATACATATTAAGTATGTTTTTGTCTTTATTCACCACGATACGTGATGCATACCCCTTATCAACCATCTTTTTAAACTGGTCGTAGGAAGCCTCTGTTCTGACACTGGAATTGACATTTCCACTGGTGAAATAAAGCACACCTATTGTAAAGAGAGCAAGGATGTATATCCAGTTCATGTTGAACTTTGGCATTTTCATCCTCGGATCATTAGGGTTGTTATTGTTGTTATCCATAGAATTAATTAATAATCGGTTATTATCCTCTCGAATGACGCATCTTCCCAAAGATGCTCAAGGTCATAATATTCACGCACATCTGGAAGGAAAATGTGAACGAGGGCATCGGTGTAGTCCATAGCCACCCATTGTGCATTCTCAAGTCCTACTACTTTCACAGGTTTCTCCCCGATGTTAGCCCTTACAACATCAGTTACAGAATCGGTTATTGCCTCTACCTGTGCGGGGGAATTCCCCGTACAGATGACAAAATAGCGGCATATTGCCCCTTCGATGTTACTAAGGTCAGCTACAATGATGTCACTGCCTTTTTTCTCTTGTATTCCCTTTGTGATACTTTCTACTAATCTTCTTGTTTGTTCCATTAATAATATTATTTTGGATGCAGACAAAAGATAACGTTTGTCACATCCGGTTTTTGGGGGACAAAGGTACACAAATTAATTAAGAATCAAGAATATAAAATGAAAAAAATAATTAAGAAACAATATTTTGGAATATCTGGCAAGAAAGTAACGAGAAAAATATAAGGGATAGCAGTGCTACCCCTTTAACTTGAACGAATTCTCAATGGAAGAGACTTCTGCGAAAAACGCCTTGTCTATTTTCAGGCGTTGCTCAATGGTCGAGCAACTGTGAATGACCGTCGAATGATCACGTCCGCCAATGAGCTGACCAATGCGTGAAGCGGGCATCTTTGTGTATTTCTGGGCAAAATACATTGACACTTGACGCGCAGCAACATAATCACGCTTGCGACTGCGGCTAAGTACTTGCTGAGTAGTCACATTATAATGGTGGCACACCCTTTCAAGGATGTCGTCAATAGTCAGCGGATGGTTATCGGCCTTGACAGCACGCTTTATCACACGTTCAGCCAAATGCATATCCACATTACAGTTATAGACGACAGAATAGGCGAGCAGGGAATTCACCACTCCTTGGAGGTCACGCACACTACCGTTGGCAGTTTCTGCAATGAACCTCAGCACGTCATCTTTTATTTTCAGTCCGTCACGGCGACACTTACTCTTAAGAATGTCAAGACATAGTTCCACATTGGGTTTCTCCAACTCGGCAATAAGTCCACAAGAGAAACGAGTCAGGAGTCGGTCTTTCATTCCCTGCAAGTCAACCGGTGGCCTGTCGCTGGCAAGAATAATCTGCTTTCCGTTACGGAACAGGTGATTAAAGATGTGGAAGAACGTGTCAATAGTCTTGCCTGCCGTTGCCCATTCCTGAATGTCGTCAACGATAAGCACATCTATTGTCAAGTAGAAATTGATGAAGTCGTTGACAATATTTCGGCGCGTGGCATCAGTAAACTGAACTTGGAACAGGCGTGCCGATACATAAAGAACACGTTTCTGTGGATACAGTTCCTTGCAACGCACTCCAATGGCGTTGATAAGGTGAGTCTTTCCACATCCTGACGGGCCATAGATGTAGAAGGGGTTAAAAGTGGATTTACCAGGATGCTCGGCTATTGACAGTCCAACAGTTCTGGGCAGTTTGTTGCTGTTACCTTCAATATAGTTGTTGAATGTCTGACGCGGATTAAGTTGTGTACTAATGTCCTGAGGCTTTGCGACATCAAGCATTGAAGGCGAACGATTTACCCCTGTCCTTGAGGCTTGCTCCTCTATTGGCACCTCTTGTTCCGCCTCAACGTCTTGCGATATGTTGTTTACCTTGTCAGTAACAATACGATACGACAATCTCACCTTTGTTCCAAAGCAGTGGGCAAGTACCTTACTCAATAGCCCCACAAAATGCTGCTCCAAGTATTCATAAACGAATGAACTTGGTAGCTGCACCAATAGTGTATTGCTTTCTGGCGAGAAGCTTTCGAAAACAATCGGCGCGAACCATGTATCGTATTGCTGGCTGGTCACATTGCTCCTTATAAGCTGGAGACACTGTTCCCACATTGCCTTGTAGTTGTTGACCATTTAGGGTTCTTTAATTATCTGCGTTATTGATGTTATTTGAGGGATTTTTCAATTCCGTGTGCAAATTTCGCACTTTTTTTTGAATTATCCAAATTATGCGTTTTATATCATTGTTTCGTAAAACGACGTAAGTCCCTAATATTTGGAACAATACGTTGGTTTATGTTTTTTTATGACCCTTAGGGTATTGCAGAATTGGAACATTCTGATTCATAGCTCTTTAAGAAACTCGCAGCCACAATCCTGAAGAGAAGGGCAGGAACGTGGCTGCGAGTTAGAAGTCCTCATAAATCAGCACTTTCAGCGAAAAAGAAGCATGAAAAGCCGCCAATGTTCGCTATTTATACAAAATTTAAATTAGCTTCGGTATCCTTCCTTTTATCATTTTTCTTTTTTGCCAAAGAGCGAGAAGTGGACATAACGCTTCGGATGAGCCTTAAGATCTATCATGAGCGAGTCTGCATCACGCAAGGTGTTGGCAAGATTCCAATATAGACTCGGGTCGCGCATAAGAAGCCCAACTGTACCTTCCTTGCTGTTTAGGGCTGTGGTAAGCTCATGAACGTTATCGAGGGTGGCGTTGACTTTTGCCATTGTCAATGCCACATCGACCTCACTGAGATTAGCGGTGAGTTTTTGGGTGTTGCCGAGAGTGGCATCAGCCTTTTCCATAATAGAAGGCACACGTGAGTTGACTCCTGCCATGAGAGTGTTCAACTGTCGGGTGGTAACGGTAAGGTCGTCAGTGATGCGGTTGACGTTATGAAGGGTATTGGCAAGTGCGGGGTCAGAAGTGAGTGCGTTGAGATTAGCAAGGATGGAATCGAGCTTTGGCAACATTTTTTCCACTGTAGGAAGCATTGCAGCGACCTGTCCCATAAGTCCTGCTTCCTGCTTGCCGCAAATAGTGTCACCCGGGGCAAGTCGTGACGAAGCCCCTGTGGCAAGCACGATGTTCAGTTTGACATTTCCAAGCATGTCGCTTTCTATTTCTGCCGATGAGCCCTCTGGAATCTGCATCCGTTTATCAATTCCAAGCACGGCAACTATATCCTTGTCCTCGACACCATATCCGAACTGTATGTCCTTGACCACACCTATGCGATAACCATTTGCATATACGGCACATGTAGGAGAAAGTCCGCTAATGTTTTTGAACGACACATAATAGGTATCGTCGTTGGAATAAAGACTCAACCCTTTGAGGAACTGCAGTCCCGCATAGAGCACCACTATTCCCACAATAGCCACGACAGCTATCTGAACCTCTTTTGAAATGCGTTTCATATTCTTCTTATTTTCTGTTTTTGTTTCTCTTGAATTCCTGAATTGCCTGTTGCACATCCGTCCGCTGGCCATTCTTGAAAGCTATTATGAACGACTCAGGGAACTTTTCGACTACGGTTTTACGCAAGCGATAAATCTCATTATAATTTTCCGATGCGCCAACGGTATATTTATATGTCCTGCCATCCATGTAATAATTGACGTCGTCAAGCCCCTTGAAACGTTTGTCACCTGCCTTGATTATTGACGGTGAGGTAAGAATCTGAACCTTAAACACCGGAGCCGATGGCTCATTGTCAGACTCTGGCTCATGGCGGGATTCAGGTTGTGTCACGTTTCTCGTGCGTTCTTCCACCATCATGTTATCCGCGTTGTTTTTTTCTTCATGACTATTGTTCTCATGTCTTTCCTGTCCTGCCGGCTGCGACTTGACGGCAGCCCTTTCCGGAGCTTCAAACGGAACGACGATTCGCTTGTCGAACTTGTTACGGTAGTCGATGAAAGCCCTGTAAATGCCGTATCCCATTGCGTCAATGCCATCGGCGGAATTCAGGAACAGCTCTTCGGAAGGAGTGGTGATAAATCCCAGCTCGATAAGACAGCTCGGCATTGAAGTCTCTCGAAGGACGAGGAATCCCGCCTGTTTTACACCTTTGTCGTAGCGGTTAGCCGAAGTACATGTTCTTCTCTGCACCATCTTTGCCAATTCCACGCTCTGCTCCATGTTTTTGTCCTGCATGAATTCAAACATGATGTAGCTCTCGGAGGAATTTGGGTCAAAGCCCTCGTAGTGTTGCTGATAGTCCTTCTCATAAAGGATTACCGCATTCTCGCGTTTCGCCACATCGAAATTGTCACCCGCCCGGTGCATTCCAAGTGTATATGTTTCCATTCCACGAGCCTGTTTCCCCGACGGGAGTGCGTTAGTGTGAATGGACACGAACAAGTCTGCCTTGTTGCGGTTGGCGATGTTCGCCCTCTCATGTAGAGTAACAAACTTGTCGGTCTTTCGCGTATAGACGACATTGACATCTGGACAATACCGCTCGACATACTTTCCGAAAGAAAGAGCCACGTTTAGGTTAATGTTTTTCTCTTTTGACGAGGCTCCCAGCGCACCGGCATCGTGACCGCCGTGACCAGGGTCAATGACGAGTGTGAAACCTCTGTTTACCGCAGCCGATGCCATCACTGCCATTGTCCAAAATACGACCGCAAAGACAATCTTTTTGCTCATATACATTATTTTATTGTGCAAATATAGCAATTATTGTTCTTAAAACTCAATATCACCCTACAGTTTTATCATTATTTAAGGAACTCCAACAGATTTCCACCCCTGCGCCCTTACAATCAGCCCCCATCGGCGGATTAATCTTTTCTATTGACAGTGCTATTGATGTCACCGTTGGAAAGGCGTCCCTTATTGCTTTTACCATTCTTCCCGCCACATGTTCGAGAAGTCGTGAAGTGACAGACATCTCTTGCTTCAATAGTTCATACACATCAGCATAGGATACGGTGTCTGCCACATCGTCGGTCTCCATAGCATCGGAGAAGTCAACACCCAGTCGCACTGAAACCATAAAATCCGTCCCAACCGCCTGTTCCTGGGGAAGAACCCCATGACAGGCGTGGAAACGGACATCACGTAAGAAAATATAATTGGATTTCATTATCCGCATCTGCTTGCTCCGCAGTTCTTACAGATGAGACATCCCTCTTGATAGACGAGAGTCTCCTGACCGCACTGCGGACATTTCTGGCCTTTTGCCTCAGTTCCATCAATGATGTACTTCTTCAAGGCACGCTCGACACCGTTCTTCCAAGTGTTGATGCTCTCGCTCTTCAGTTGTAGTGAAGCCACGAGCTTTATGACATGGTCGATAGGCATACGGTAACGCAGCACCCCACTGATGAGTTTGGCATAGTTCCAGTATTCCGGGTTAAACTTTTCCGACAGTCCCTCGACAGTGGTCTTATAGCCACGTTTGTTCTCAAACTGGAAGTCGTAGCGACGCTTGCCAGTCTCGTCGGTCTGCTTGATAATCTTTCCCTTGGTAACAGTCTTTGGAAGTACTATTCCTTCGTCGTCGTCCTGCAGACCTGTGAATATCTCGTAAGGATAGCCGTTTAGAAGACCGACGAAAGCGACCCATTTTTCCTTGTTGTTCTGGAAGCGCACTACATCGCAGTCAAGCACCTGCGGGCGTGTTTCTGTCACTTCCGGCTGCTTGCAAGGCAATGGTTCGTTCTTTGTCGCTTTTTTGTCCTTGTCTTTATTTGACACTGCAATCATCACACCGCTGCGGCTACCGTCACGATAGATGGTACATCCCTTGCAACCAGAGCGCCAAGCCTCCACATAGAGGCGGTTGACAAGAGCCTCGTCAACATCGTTTGGCAAGTTGACAGTGACGCTGATGGAATGGTCAACCCACTTCTGTATAGCTCCCTGCATCTTCACCTTCATGAGCCAGTCAACGTCGTTGGCTGTTGCTTTATAATAAGGTGAGCGTGCCACCAGCTGGTCTATCTCTTCCTGTGAATAACGCTTTGAAGTGTCTATGCCGTTAACTTCCATCCATTTCATGAACTTGCTGTGATAGACGATATATTCCTCAAAAGAGTCGCCCACCTCGTCAACATAGTCAACATGCACCGCCTCGTCATTGGGATTTACCTTGCGGCGGCGTTTATATACAGGCATGAACACAGGCTCGATACCGCTGGTTGTCTGTGTCATCAGCGACGTTGTGCCTGTCGGGGCTATAGTGAGACAGGCGATGTTGCGTCGTCCATATTTCACCATGTCCTCATAAAGCGACGGATCAGCATCCTTGATGCGGTTGATGAACGGGTTGAGTTTCTCGCGATTGGCATCATAGACTTCAAAGGCCCCACGTTCCTTTGCCATTGTCACTGACGAGCGGTAGGCGTTCAAGGCGAGAGTCTTGTGCACTTCCACCGAGAAGTCTGTAGCCTCTTGTGTACCGTAACGCAATCCCATGGCTGCGAGCATGTCGCCTTCAGCGGTGATACCCACTCCTGTTCGTCGTCCCATTCCGCTCTTGCGCTTTATTTTTTCCCAAAGATGCATCTCTGCGCCTTTGACTTCCATTGTCTGCGGGTCACTGGCGATTTTCTCCATGATGAGTTCTATCTTCTCAAGCTCAAGGTCAACGATGTCATCCATCAGGCGCTGTGCCGAAGCTACATGTTCACGGAAGAGGTCATAGTCGAAGTATGCATCCTTGGTGAAAGGATTCACTACGTATGAATATAGGTTGATGGAAAGAAGGCGGCATGAGTCGTACGGACAAAGAGGTATCTCGCCGCAAGGATTTGTTGACACCGTACGGAAGCCAAGGTCGGCATAGCAGTCAGGGATGCTTTCACGGAGTATGGTGTCCCAGAACAGCACGCCTGGCTCAGCACTCTTCCATGCGTTATGCACAATTTTCTCCCATAGCTTACGTGCTGATATTTCCTTGTCCCATTCAGGATTGTCACTTCCTATAGGATAAACCTGATGATAAGGCTTGTCGTCGATGGCAGCCTTCATGAACTCATCGTCGATTTTCACTGACACATTGGCGCCGGTCACTTTCCCTTCGGTCATCTTTGCGTCGATGAAAGCCTCCGAATCAGGATGTTTGATGCTGACAGAGAGCATAAGTGCTCCGCGGCGTCCGTCTTGTGCTACCTCACGGGTAGAATTGCTGTATCGTTCCATAAACGGCACAAGCCCTGTCGAAGTGAGCGCAGAGTTGTTTACCGGCGAACCCTTCGGGCGGATGTGCGAGAGGTCATGCCCAACTCCGCCGCGTCGTTTCATCAGCTGCACCTGCTCCTCGTCAATGCGCATGATTGCTCCGTATGAGTCGGCATTGCCGTCAAGTCCGATTACGAAACAGTTGCTTAGCGATGCTATCTGGTGATTGTTTCCGATACCGGTCATCGGGCTGCCAGCAGGAATAATGTACTTAAAATGATCCAGCAACTCAAAGATTTTCTCTACTGGCATCGGATTGGGATACTTATTCTCGATGCGCGCAATCTCATTAGCTATACGCCAATGCATATCCTCCGGCGATTTTTCATAGATATTGCCGAAGCTGTCTTTCATAGCGTACTTGTTGACCCATACTCTTGCTGCCAACTCGTCGCCATGAAAGTAATTCAAAGAAGCCTCTATTGCTTCTTCGTGGCTGAAGGTTTTACTTGATTCCATTACATTGTTATTGATTGTGGCGGCAAAGTTACACATTATTTTTGGAATAAAAAAATATTTTTTTGGAAAACTTTCTTCCGTTTTTCGGGAAGAAAGTTTTCCTATTGTGATAACTTAATGACAATCAACCTATTCTCCTCCTTTCAAAAAAAGTATGTTTACCATGTCTTTTTTCTGCGCCATCCCCAAAAAGCGATTGCAAGGATTACAACCAAGAGGATAACGTATGCTATATATGCAATATTCTCTGTCGTCTTGACCGTTGAGGGGAAGAAAGACAGTTCTACCTTGTGCGTTCCCGGCTTCACCTTGATGGCGCGAAGGATGTAGTTGACCCTTCCCACTTCTACGGGTTCTCCATCGACAGTGGCAGTCCATCCCGGATAATAATTTTCCGAGAACACTACTACTCCGCCCTTCTGTGTCGATACTTCATAAGTTAGGTGGTTTGGCTCATACGACAATATCTTCACCACGCTCTCACCGTCCTGCAAGTCACTGTTGCCCAACACGTTTTCAAAACGTTTGTCTGCCACTGCCTCGTGGCGGAGGTCGATTTTCCCTAACGACGACAGTTCCTCGTTGGCATTGTCCACGTATGTCACGCGGTCAACCAGCCATGCATTACCAAATGCATACGGGTTCTTCACCGGCACCGTCTGCCCTCCTTCCAATGGCAAGATGAAATACTTTGTGTTAAGCATGTCAAGAACCGGGAAGATGCTGTCACCGGCAACCTTGGTCATGTCGCCTTGCGCTTCGGCGATGGCAGGATAGAGCCGCTGCATCTCTTTTGATATGTAGGCGTCTATCACTTCCTGGTAGCGGCGCAACTTGGCAGGATGGTATCCGCCGATGCTCTTCAGGTAGTAAGAGGTCTCGTTTTCGTTGAACGTGTTTGAAGAGAGGTTCAGGACACGATAGTCAAGGGCATTGTCGTGAAGAATCTGGTCAATGGCGGCAGTCTTCTCCATTGGCTGGTCTCTCTGAATTTTTTCCACGAACATCGAGTCGTTAAGATAACGCTTGTTGACGCTCCACAAGTCTATGACACACAGGACGACAAGAGCGGCAACCAAAGGTGTTGACTTCAGTTTGCCCGCCTTGAAGAACAGTAGGAAGAACACTCCGATGACGATGACTATAAGCGAGCGTCGGCAGTCGGCAACGAATATCGCCTCGCGCATTTCTGTAAGGTTGTTGAGAAGCGGCTGCAGCTGGTCGGCAGGGAACTGGCTCAATGCCTGCAGTTCTGACGACGACACGTAGTCAAACATTCCTGGAAAAGCCATAAACAGGAGGCATGGACCTGCGGTAAGGGCGAGGCTCACATACACATATTTTATTTTTATCGTGAGCAGCTCCGGCTGTTCAACGACTTTCTTTAAAGCCATCATTGCCAAAAGCGGTATGGTAAATTCGGCTATTACAAGTATCGAGGCTACTGTGCGGAACTTCGAATACATCGGTATGTAGTCGAGGAAGAAGTCAGTGAACGGCATGAAATTACGTCCCCACGAGAGCAACACCGAGAGGATTGTCGCGGCAAGGAGAGCCCACTTCAGCGGTCCTTTTACAACAAAGAGACTCAGCACGAAGAGGAACATGACGAAGGCTCCTACATATACGGGGCCGCTCGTTCCCGGTTGCTCTCCCCAATACTGCCCGAGTTGCTGGTAGATGGGGAGATAAATGTTGTCAGCGTGCTCCATAGCCGTCTCGCTCATCGAAAGCGGCACCGACGCACCTCCCTTGGCATTTGGAATGAGCAATGTCCATGTCTCGTCAACACCATAGCTCCACTGGGTGATATAGTCACGGTCAAGCCCGCTTGAGGTTTGGTTGGCTGTATTTTTCTTCACCAGTTCACTCTTTCCTCTCATCGACTCTTTGCTGTATTCCCACGTGTGATAGAGGTTTGGCAGGTTGATGCATATTCCTATCACAGCTCCCGCCGCACACACTGCAGTGGCCTTGGCAAAGTGAGCCATCCGTTTTTCCTTTATTGCCTCGACAAGGTAGGCTACAATCATAAACAGTATGAGGAACAGGTAGTAATAGGTCATCTGCACATGGTTAGCCTGCACCTCAAGGGCTGCGAAGATGGCAGTGACGACAAATCCCCAGAGGTATTTTCCGCGATAGGCAAGCACAATGCCCGCAATCATCGGAGGCAGATATGCAAGCGCCATCACCTTCCAGTAATGACCTGCTGCAATGATAATCAGGAAATAAGTGCTGAAAGCCCACAACACCGACCCCAAGGCTGCGAGATGCTGCCTGAAGTCGAAGGCACGTAACAAGATATAGAAACCCAGCATGTAGGCAAAGAGATACCACACATAGTCAGGCAGCCACAGATGATAGGCATTGGCAACCTGGTCAAGCACCTTTCCACTGTCGTAAGCAGGCGACATCTGGTAAGTTGGCATTCCTCCGAACAAGGCGTTTGTCCAACGTGTTGTCTCTCCGGTCCGTTGGCGGTATTCCGACATTTCCTGTCCCATTCCCTTGCTTGCGGCAGAGTCATGGCGATAGAGTATTCGTCCCTCGGTAACGGCGGGGAAGAAATAGGCGTATGCCAACACCGCAAATAGTATCACTGCCAAGAGGTCTGGCAAACATTTCTTTAATGATTTCATATTTTTGTTGTATATACTTTACTCTTTTGGGGTGCAAAGTTAATAAGAAAAATGAAGAATGAAGAATGAAGAATGAAGAATTATTATAAAAAAAGGTGTTTTTATAAAATAATTGTGTTACCTTTGCAAAAACAATTGATTTTTACACAATGAGAATAGGCATTATCATCGCGATGGACAAGGAGTTCCGTCGCATCAGTTCACTGCTTTCCAACCTTGACACCGAGGTGGAAGACGGAAGGTCTTTCATCACAGGGGAAATGGGAAGCAACACCATCATACTTCACCAGTGTGGCATCGGAAAGGTAAATGCCGCCATCGGCACAACGGAATTAATCAGACGATTCAAGCCACAACTGGTCATCTCAACCGGTTGCGCCGGAGGTGGACAGACGACGATGGATGTGCAGGACGTCGTGGTCAGCACAGAGCTGGCTTACCACGACGTCTATTGCGGTGAAGCCATCGGGAAAACCGTCTTCGGGCAGGTTCAAGGCATGCCTCCACGCTATTCCTCACCCGACGCGCTTGTCAAGAAAGCCCTCAGTCTCAACGCGGAAGGTTGTCCGACGATTCATTCTGGACTTTTCGTCACCGGCGACTGGTTTGTTGACTCAAAAGAAAAGATGCGTGAAATAGTCAGCCATTTCCCTGATGCTGTCGCCGTTGACATGGAGTCAGCCGCCATTGCACAGACATGCTATAAATACGGTGTGGAGTTCATCTCTTTCCGTGTCATCAGCGACATTCCACTGAAGGACAACAAGGCTTCACAATACCACGACTTCTGGGACACTGTCGCCGACAACTCTTTTGCAACGACAAGACGTTTTCTGGAAAAACTTTGCGATGAAAGCATCGGTTGAATATCTGCAACAGAAGTTCGAGACCTATAACAACCTTATGTTTGGAGGGACATTGCCTTTGCTGCCCATCTCGATAGGATCTGCAAGGAGGGCGATGGGAGGATTGTATTTCAAGAAAAGCAGGACGTTGTTTGGTAAAACGAGATTCTCTGGCTTCAAACTCGTCGTCAGCGGACAATACGACCTTCCCGAAGACGAGCTTGACGATGTGCTCATCCATGAGATGATTCACTACAGCATTCTTTACAACCAGCAGAAAGACTCTTCAGCCCACGGTGTGCTGTTCAGGGCGAAAATGAACGACATCAACAATAGGTTCGGCCGTCACATCTCCATCTCGAAACGCGATGGCCTCTCGTCAGCCTCTTCAACAGCCAAGCCTTCCGTCCATTATGTCTGCGTGTCACTGTTCGACGACGGCCGATGGGGCGTAACCTGTGTGGCAAAACCTAAAGTAGCGCTGTTCAGGAAGCAGCTGCCACTGGCATTCAAACTCAAGAGCAGCGAGTGGTGGATTACCGACGACCCTTTCTTCAACCGTTTCCCGAGAGTGAGGTCGCTGAAGATATTCCTTGCCGACAAGTCTGACCTTGACCGACATCTAAGGAGCGCAAAGAAAATTATATTCGTATGAATTTGCAACAATGGATTCTGTGCCAATTTAGGGGGATTGTAAGTAGTTAGCATAAATTATTTTCGCCCTGAGCAATTGTTCACCTGTCCTGTTGAACATCGATCCTTTAATAGCCTTGATTTTATTTACCGTCCCCTCCATTGGACCGTTGTTGTAGTATTCGCTGCAAGCCACCTTTACAGCTTTCATGTCAAGTTCACAAAAGTTTTGCTGCAAATAATACTATTTTAAAGACATTCGAAGTAAGAGTATAAACACAATATTCTCCCCCTAAATTGGCACAGAATTATAAAAGGTTGCATAACGTCTATCACTGTCACCTCGACTTGTTAAATATTTGGTTATCAGCGCATTGGCTTTACACTGTGGTGACAGATGTTGTGAAAAAGGGGTTTAGACCGCATCATTATAGGGCTTTTTGATGACGATGATTGTAATTTTTCTGCCATTTTTTCTTGCTTTTCCGCTGTTTTTGTTGTATATTTGCAAGGAAAAACTCTATAACCTATGGAAAATAAAGAATTGATTAAGAACCTTGGGACGAACATCACGATGTGCTTCCTCGAAGGATGCCCAAGGGCAGACAAATGTGTGAAACACTTGGCGTACGAGATGATGGGCGACCAAAAAGAGTACGGAAGCACTGTGATGCCTTCGTCGTTGAAGGAGAACGGCGAATGTGACATGTTCTCCGAGGCTGTGATAAAGCGCTACGCAAAGGGTGCGACACACATCTACGATGAGGTCAAAATGAAACACTACGGGACAATAAAAGGTGCCGTGAAGGGAATACTAGGCGGGAGAAGCAGCTACTACCGCTGCATAAACGGTGAAAGGCTCATCTCGGAGGAAGAGCAGAAACGCATTGCCGCCGTGTTCCGAAAGTATGGCTACGACACTGACAATCTTTTCGACGAATACATCCTTAGTTATTAACCTGCAAGAAACGCAGTTGGGACGGTCGTTCCACAACTGTTGAGATGACCGTTCCATAACTATGGAACACTCGTAACCATAACTATGGAACGGTTGTCTCAAAAGCCTTGAAACAACCGTGATTGTAGTTTAACTATTTAGGTTGACTACTTATCGTCTTATTCATCCTTAATTCCGCAAAACTTTGATTTAAATTAATTTATAAGTTCCTGAGCAACAAAAAGTTGCCCAGGATTTTGCCGTGTCAGATTTTTCACTTATCTTAGTGTTGCAATTAGAAAAC
>JALFCG010000033.1 GCA_022771265.1 Prevotella sp. | reverse complement strand
TTTGCTTACGCAGCGGCTGTATCAACCATAAACGTGACTAAGCCGCACATGTATCAACCAAATATAAAAGTAATGTTTAACCGGGTCAACCAACATTAAAAATAAGGCTTAAAGTAGTCAACCAAAAACGTTAAACTACAGACCTTGATTGCTATCTGCATTGTGTGACAGCTGACGCATAACTGCGTGACGGTTGTCCCATAACAGTGTGACACTTGTCCCACAACAACGTGGCAACTGCCACAGATGTTGGATAGCCGATACGCTGAAGTTCAATCACCGACAAATGGACTTGGAAGACCCAATCAAAAGTATAAAAAAACATCTTTGTTTGCTAATGCCAGAATATTTTGCTAATTTTGTAGCGTGTTGTGGACTCTCTTTATCCATGGAGAGGGAATCGCAAGAAAGAGACCTTTGTACGAGTCTGATTCGATGCAGGTTTCGCTCCTTGGTTGATTGCGTCCACTCACATCATACCAGTTGTCTGGTTCTGCGGGTCGTGGCCCAAATACGGAGGCGGATGACGGGGCGGACTATTCACTCATAGCTTGGCTTGCCCGCGCAAGTCAAGGAGGAGAGACTGTATACTCCCACCAACGTCCACAACACACATGCCCATGTCCCTCCCCGCGTCCCCCCGTCATGCGCCCTCGGTCTGTATTTTAGAACCGACCCTAAATTTCGAATCCCATCGAAGACTGTTCATATAGGAGACAGTGTGCACCCCATCCCACTATAAATGTAAACGTTAAATGAGCCGAACAGCGTGAGCCGCCGCCCAACGGAATGGCTTCATCTTTTCCGCTCGGCGGAAATTAGTACAACTCATGCACATGCAAGAAAGACTTAGAATCCGTAATTTTGGACCTATACAAGATGTGGATATACCCGATATTCGTCCACTCATTGTCTTGATAGGCGACTCTGGAAGTGGTAAGAGTACCATAATGAAAGTGCTGGCACTCTTTCAGTGGCTTTATAAGATGATGTGCCTGCGTTCATACATGAAGTATGCTGGCGTACAGCGTTCAGCTTTCCGTTTCCGCATTGATTCTTTGTTGCGTGAAAATGGAATGGAGAGTTTCCTACAGCCCGATACGAAGTTTGAATACAGAAATGGCAGCGTGGATATACGATATGCCAATCGAAAATTGAGTGGTACAAACATTAACGTACCAAAGGAAGAGATAAGCTTAGAGAAAGTTGTCTTCATCTCCGCCAAACGAAATCTCATCCCGGATCTTTATGAAGGCAATGCCAAAATTCAGAAGTCCATGTTCTATCTGGATGATACCTATCAGAATTATGACCTGGCAACATCAGTGATCAAGCAAATGAACCTTGATCCTTTAGGCGTAAGGTTTGAAGTCAAGCGGACATCCCAAGGTTACAAACATTTTATTTCGTCGACCAGCCAAGTTGACAACTACAGTATTCGCTTGAAGGATGCTTCGTCTGGAACACAGAATCTGACACCTTTGAGTTTGGTGGTGGAATACTATTCCCAGAAATACGATTTGGTAGCATCGATGAACAAGTCAATCCTTACTTATGTCTCTCGTGGTGACAGGCTGATGGACTTCAAGCCCCATACCAACTTGGGCGATTTCCCCGTGAAGCGTGTCAGTCTATTTATCGAGGAGCCAGAGTTGAGCCTTTTCCCTGATGCACAGTTGAAGCTTATGGATTATCTTGTGGACAGATGTTTCGTAAGCCACAGTTCCGCATACAGCATGTCTTTGATGGTCGCCACCCATAGCCCATACATTGTGAACTATCTCAATGTCTTGATTTCCGGGAACAATCGTTTGGACAGTGTTGCCGAGCCCATTCCTTCGACGTCTCACAAACAGACAGTATGCCTGCCAGCTGAAGATTTGGCCGTCTATCGCGTGTACGACGGAGAAGTTCAGAATCTGATGCTGGAGGACTCTATGACTCATGAGAGGTGGGTCAACTCCGAAGACTTGAGTGAAGCAATGCATGACATCCAAAACCGGCTAAACCTTTGACAAAATGTTGGAATGGTTGGGAAACGAATACTTGGCATATTATAATGGCTGTGGCTCGGTTCAGTTTGAGGAGTTCGTTCTTTCACCAGGCCATCACACTTTGTGCGATGAAAGGTCCTGCAAGGATTGTAGCCAGCAAGCGTGCCATTCTCAGCCTGAGATATTGAAGCTTCACAATGACACCCCCATTGTGAGTTTTGACATAGAGCTTTTCCTCAGTAGGGTGGATAAGCTGCATATACGAGAAATTCATGATAGGTGTGACCTACTGATAGCGGACGAGGAGACAAAGTTAGTGTTGTGCGAATTTACTTGTAGCGCAGAAAAATACATTAAGCCCTATCTTCATCATAAGAACGGCATGCAGCAAGGTAAGAGGGCAAAGGCTTATAAACAGTTGATGAGTGTGATAGAGGAGCTGGAAGCCGTTCCTAACATTAAGTCTCGTCTGAACAATTACGCAGTGCGTATAGGCTTGTTTGCCTATAGGGTAAAGAATCCCCTACGTTCGGAGCCTGACGCCCCTTCGCCAGAGAGGATTAAGCTTCGCGACAGCCTTTCGGCTTTCAAGCCATCTCCCAAACTCAGTTCTCCAACTCTTCTGACAGACATGGGTCATGGATTCCAGTTCCGACAGATAAGGTATCCCGATGCATACGACTGGTGAACGGATAAAGCTGTCCTTTCATCCATACGGCGAAAGCCCCGAATCACCGCATGCGAAAGGTTGTAGAGGTGCGGGGCTCACAGATATAAGTCGCATGGCTTATAAGGCTGGTTCTATAAATTAGGCTGATAGAATAATCGATAAAGTGGAGTTGTCGTTTCGGTCGCCTTCTGCATCTATCGGTCTCAAAACGTCAAGTCTCATCGGTCGTGTAGTCCTCTACACTCCCTCTTCAACTTACGTTTTGAATCCCGATATCTTGCAGAACCTTTTCGATAAGCCAAATGAGCGGAGCCAAGCTCGCTTGAGCTCTGCCATGGCGAGAAAAGGTGGGCGCTGGGCCAATACGCCTCGACCTAATTTTTAGAACCGACCTTAAAAAGATGTTCCAGCATACTGACTGACCTATTTGGTATGTGGCATGCATGAAGAAATCTTCGTTGTCAAGAAGGAAGCAATGATCACTAAAATTGATTCGATAGAAATAGCAGGCTTTAAGTCAATAGCCAAGAACCGTCCGTTGCATCTTAAGTTAGGAGATGTAAACATCCTGTTAGGACCCAATGGCGCCGGGAAAAGCAACATCATCAGTTTCTTCAGGATGCTGAACTTTATGATGTCGGGAACCTTGCAAAACTTCGTTGCCACCAACGGGACCAACCAGGCTTTCTTGCACTTCGGAGCAAAGGTCACGCCATCCATTGACGCTACAATAAGGCTTCGCGCTAGTAAAGACATTGACGTCTATTCCTTCATGCTCACTCCAGCTGCCGGTGGTCGGCTCATTCTTAATAAAGAGGAAATAGTCTGGCAACGCCAGGGGGAGAATAAGCCTATAAAGAAAGAATTAGTGTCTAATTTCCTGGAGTCGGGCCTTGTAAACAGTAACGACAGAACAGGAGCCGTATTGCGTACCATACTGTCTCGCTGCAAGGCTTTTCGTTTTCACGACTCTTCCATGGGAGGCCCGCTGCGTCAAGCCTCACTGGCAGCTGGCGCACAGTACCTGCAGTCAGAAGGAAATAACCTTGGGGCATTCTTGTATTTCTTGAAAAACAACTACGAGCAGGCTTACCGCCGGATAGTGAGTTATGTGAAGATGGTCATGCCACAGTTTGGTGATTTCTATCTTGAACCGGTTAACAACTACGTGTCATTAAACTGGACGGACTCTTCAGCCAACGATTACGTGTTTACATCCGACCAGTTCTCAGACGGCACGATTCGTTTTATAGCCTTGGCCACCCTCTTGTTGCAGCCCGCGAAGACGATGCCGAGTGTAATCATCATTGATGAGCCGGAATTGGGATTGCATCCTTTCGCTATCGACCAGTTAGCAGAGATGATCAAGGACGCCTCGCTCCATTCCCAGGTTATCATCGCCACCCAGTCGCCTATGCTTATCGACTCCTTCGAACCGGGTGATATCACTGTTATTGACCAAGACCGTAATACGAACAGCACTGTGGCCCATCGGCTCGATGCAGAGCAGCTCAAACACTGGCTTGAGGATTATACCGTCAGTGAACTTTGGGTGAAAAATGTCATCGGAGGATTGCCATTATGAACTATCTGCACGTCCTCTGCGAGGGCAAAAGTGAACTTGTCTTTGCAAGCTATGTATTAAGTCCTTATCTCATCCTGAAGGGAATACAAGTGATACCTCAGGCACTCATTACCAATAGGAAACTCGGTGCAAAGGGAGGAATGATCAGTTTTTCACAGGCTATGCGTGACTTGGAGAACATGACGAGGCAATTTTATGACGATGGAATGGACAGACATTTATTTACGACAATGTTCGATCTCTATGCCTTGCCTGATGATTTCCCAGGATATCAAAAGTCGCTCCAGTTCAAGGATTATGACCAAGTGACAAGTCTGGAGGAGGAGCTTGGGAAGTTTGTAGACAAGCAGAATTTCATCCCATATATACAACTTCATGAGTTTGAGGCTTTGGTGCTGTGCAATATTCCGGAACTTGTGAGAATGTATCCCAATGCTGAAAAAGAACTGAAGCAACTTGATAAAGTCGTAATGGATGACTATGGCGGCAATACGGAACTTGTAGACAATAGTCCTGCCACAGCTCCGAGTAAGCGCATCATCCAAGCTTTGGCTGGCAAATACCGATACGACAAGCCCCAGGGCGGAAAATTGGCTACGTCTTCTCTTGGCATGACTGCCCTCCGCACTCGGTGCAGACATTTCAATGATTGGCTGACGAAAATCGAAAATTACCAGTGGAATAATGTTTCTAAAGTTCTCCTTCCCTAACAGAGGTTCAAACAGCAGTTTCTGTATTATCCCATCAGTACGAATGTCTCAGTGCAGGGAAAGGCTTCATGCCCTTTCACAAACAATGTTCGACCGATTTTTCAAATCGTTGATGGTGTTTTTCCAAAACGTTTGCATGCCTTTGCGCCCTTAGCGGCTTGGCGAGAAAAAACATCCCGCGAGAAATGAGGCTCTCGCAAAGGCGCGGAGAATGCCAAGGCTGCGCAGGGATGTGCATGTCTTAGTGCCCTTAGCGGCTTGGCGAGAAAAAACATCCCGCGAGAAATGAGGCTCTCGCAAAGGCGCGGAGAATGCCAAGGCTGCGCAGGGATGTGCATGTCTTAGTGCCCTTAGCGGCTTGGCGAGAAAAAACATCCCGCGA
>JALFCG010000150.1 GCA_022771265.1 Prevotella sp. | reverse complement strand
CATTCCATTCACTCCTGAGATTGAGGCTTTGGCAAAGCAGTGTCGTGCAGTGTGCTTCGGTTCATTGGCTCAGCGCAACGAGGTTTCGCGCGAGACCATCTATCGCTTTCTCGATGCCACGCCGAAGGACTGTATGCGCATCTTCGACATCAACCTCCGTCAGAACTTCTACTCAAAGGAGATAATCCAAGAGTCGCTGAAGCGTGCCAACGTGATGAAGATTAACGACGAGGAACTGGTACTCCTCGGTCGGATGTTTGGTTATCCAGGGATGGATTTTGAAAACAAGTGTTGGCTCATTCTCGGCAAATACAACCTCGACATGCTCGTGCTCACCTGTGGTGTCAACGGCAGCTATGTGTTCTCCAAGGGTGCTATGTCTTATCTTGAGACCCCGAAAGTGGAGGTTGCCGACACGGTAGGTGCTGGTGACTCGTTCACTGGTTCGTTCGTTGCCTCCGTCCTCTCAGGCAAGCCTATTGCCGAGGCACACCGTATAGGAGTGAACGTCAGTGCCTATGTCTGCACACAGAATGGAGCGATGCCTGTCATTCCTGAGGAACTGAAGAAATAAGCTATATTTGAATAGTTTTTTGTTAAAAGCAGTGAATAGCGACAGCTTTCTTATGTGAAAGTTGTCGCTATCGTTTTTTTTTTGTAATTTTGCAGCAACAAGAATATTGAACCATATAATTATAAAAACATTAAAACATGAGAAAAACTTTTATTTGCCTTTTGGCAGCAGTCTGCTACCTTTCGGCAAAGGCTCAGGAAAAAGAATTGCCTACAATGGGATGGAGCTCTTGGAACACCTTCGCCCTGAACATCAGCGACTCTATCATCATGCGTCAGGCAGACGTCATGGCAAGCACTCCGCTGAAGGATGCCGGGTACAAGTACATCAACATCGACGACGGATATTTTGGAGGACGCGACCCGAAGACAGGACAACTGCTCATCCATCCTGTGCGTTTCCCTCGTGGATTGAAGGGCGTGGTTGACCATATCCACGGATTAGGACTTAAGGCCGGTATCTATTCTGACGCCGGAGCCAACACCTGCGGTAACTACTATGGTGGCGACACCATAGCCAACAACGTCGGACTCTACCGCCACGACCAGCAGGACTGTAACTTCTTCTTCAAGGAACTCGACTTCGACTTCATCAAGGTTGACTTCTGTGGTGGCGACGCTCCTCAGAACCGTCAGCGCTACTGCCTCGACCCGAAAGAGCGATATACAGCCATCTACAAGGCGATGGAGAAAACAGGAAAGAAAGGCTTGCGACTCAATGTATGCCGATGGGATTATCCAGGCACATGGGTTCACGACGTGGCTACATCGTGGCGCATGAGTGTTGACATCAACTGCTCTTGGCCTTCAGTACGCGGCATCATCGACCAAAGCCTTTACCTCTCAGCCTATTGCTACGACGGTCGCTACAACGACATGGACATGCTCGAGGTGGGACGCACGCTTACTCCAGAGGAAGACCGCACTCACTTCGGCATGTGGTGCATTATGGCATCGCCACTGCTCATCGGTTGCGACATGAGCACACTAACGCCACAGGCCATGAATCTGCTATGCAACAAGGAACTCATTGCCCTCAACCAAGACCCGCTGATGTTGCAGGCCTATGTGGCAAAATATGACAATACGGACAGCACCTACGTGTTCGTTAAGGACATCGAGACACTGGAAGGCACAACAAGAGCCATTGCCCTCTATAACCCGACGGAAAGCACAAAGACAGTGAGCATTGACTATGCTGACCTTCAGCTTGTGGGCGTGACACAGGTGCGCGACCTTTACGAGCATAAAGACCTTGTGGTGACTGGTAAGAAAGCAAAGAAGTCCGCCAAGGCGAACGCGGCTTTTACAGGTGCCACACTGAGCCGTGAGGTGCCTGCTCACGGCTGCCGTATCTATAAGATTACCGCCGACAAGCGCATTGAACGTAATCTCTACGAGGCAGAGACGGCCTACCTGAGCAGCTATCAGGAACTGAGCAACCCGTGGGCATTGTTTACTGGTACCTATCAGAAGGACAACAATTGCTCAGGTGGTGCAAAGGCAATACTTCTCGGCAAGCGTGCCGTAAACGACCTTCAGTGGCGCAATGTCTATAGCCACGAAGGCGGCGACTACGAAATCACCATACGCTGCAACTCCAAGCCAGGCGTGCAGAGCCAAATCAGCTGGGGGTATCCCCGCAAGGACGGCCAGCACTTCTTCATTAATGTAAATGGTGGAGTAGGAGAGGTGGTATTTGCCAATACCAACGGAAAGTGGGGCGATGTGACAACAAAGATTCACCTTGAGAAGGGCAACAACATCGTCCGCCTGTATCACGACCGCGACGAGTTGCCCGAAATCGACTGTATGACGTTGAAGAAATTGTGACTCTTTGGCAACAAGCACAACGTCTTCGTCAAGACTGCCATAGTTATGACAGGCCACTATCATTTGAAATAGGCGGCAAAGGTAAAGGTTTTACCCAAATCAAAGACATTCCCGACAGTTATCTTGCTGTTGACGATACGGAAATAGGCCGCGGAGCCAGAATTCCGCTATGGTTGTTCGGGATGTTGTATTAAGATATAAAAGGTGCAGCCTCGACAATCGGGGCTGCACCTTAATGTAGGGTGAATGTAGGGATGATGTAGGGCTGAGAGGCACTCTACATTCGCTAACCTGTTGATTGTCAGCGCGAAATTGCCAAATGATGTAGAGTGTAGGGTTGTAGCGGAGCAGGCTTATATACGAGCGAACAGAAACTGCAATAAGCCAACAAGCAAGATGACTTCGGTCACTCTGTCACAGCTATGACAGTCGGCTGCCACAGTTATGACAGGCAATTGTCGTAAGGTGACAGTCGGTGTAACATAAGGCTACGTCGATTGGTTTGAGTGCTATAATCCGCAAGAACAATTAAGAGTGAATAGCCAAGAGTTATGGTTTCTTGCTGCCGCCCACTTCCAGTATCACTTTCCCGTCAATTTATATCATTAAAATTTCCCTTATGATATCCATCTCCCTTGGGAAATAAACATTTGGTGCTTTCTGAACAGTATTTCCATAAAACCGCTTATTCTAATAAGCAATATATGTAACGACTTAATAATCAATCAAAGAAATATGGCTAAAAACACAAATAAGTGCTTGAAATATTTGGAGGGAAATGGTAAAATTACTATCTTTGCACCCGATAATCTTGTTTTGGTGTATAAAACCTATATACGATAATCATGTTTTGGTGTATATATACTACATACAATAATCTTGTTTTGGTGTATTTTTAATATGAAACGTAAGATTTACAACAAGTTACTGGAATGGAAACAAAAGAGGGCGAGAAAAGAAGCTTTGCTGATTGACGGAGCACGTCGAGTTGGCAAGAGTTATATCGCTGAAGAATTCGGCCGAAATGAATACAAGACATATATACTTGTGAATTTTGGTCAGATGACAGCTGATATGATTGATATTTTTGAGCATGACCTATCATCGCCCGACAGTCTTTTCATGCGTTTGCAGGTAGTGACAGGCACTAAGCTATATGAACAACAGTCACTCATTATCTTCGACGAAGTTCAGTGTTATCCCAAGGCGAGAGAAGCCATAAAATGGTTGGTTGCCGACGGGAGATACGATTATATCGAAACAGGTTCTTTAGTCAGCATAAGAAAAAATACCGAGGGCATAATCATACCGTCAGAAGAATACCATATAGACATGTTTCCCATGGACTACGAGGAATTTCTTTGGGCCATGGGCGAAGAGATGCTTATGCCCTGGGCGGCTAAATGCCTTGAAGAACGCAAGCCAATGGGAGCTGCAATACATCGCAAGATGATGGAACTGTTGAGAATGTATATGGTAATAGGCGGTATGCCACAGGCAGTGGAGGAATATGTAAGAAGTAAGGATTTCGACGAAGTTGATCACGTGAAGCGGAACATTCTGGCGCTCTACCGCAATGACATATACCAATATGCAGGAAACGATGCTGCAAAAGTAGCCAGTATATTTGATGCAATCCCCGGCCAATTACAAAAGCATGAAAAACGTTTTCGTATTGGACAAATGAAGAAAGGAGCCAGAACCAGAGACTACTCCGAGGCCTTTTTCTGGATTGACGAGGCAAGAGTGGTGAATACATGCTATGCAGCAACGGAACCGAGCATAGGTCTTAAACTCAATCGTGACGATTCGCGTTACAAACTATATTTCGCTGATACAGGGTTACTTGTCTCGCATACATTCGACGATTCCGACAGTAGTATGCAGGATGTTTATAGGAAAATCATACTCGGCAAATTAGAGATGAATTCTGGGATGATGGTGGAGAACCTCGTGGCGCAAATGTTGAGGGCTTCTGGAAAGAAACTGTATTACTTCTCAAAAAAAGACAGGGAAAACAGTGAGGAAACAATGGAAATTGATTTTCTTGTGAGAAAAGCAAACATCACAAGCCGTCATAACATTTGTCCAGTCGAAGTGAAATCAACGCAAAGATACACCACTTCCTCACTAAACAAATTCTGCAGGAAGTTTGACACATATCTGCATACACCATACATCATTCATAGTGGTGACCTAAAGGTGGAGGGAAACACATTGTTCATTCCGCTTTATATGACACCGCTCTTATAATCATCATGATTTCCTGATGTAATAGAAAGGTGCAGCCTCGGCAATCGGGGCTGCACCTTTTTTATTTAATAGTAATCTTATTGTTATTATTCCATTGTCTCGTTGCCTGTAGAATAGCCCTTGTTGTAGTCCGTTTCGTGCTGTGGTACTGCCCAAATCCAACTGTTGCTTGCTGAGGCAGGAATGTCAATAGCAATTGCAGCATGAGCATTTCCACCATTTGCGAGAGTTTTGCGGCTTATGGCACGACCCCAACGCTTGTAGTCGCTATAGCCAAAACCTTCTCCCCAGAGTTCAAAGCAACGATAATTCATAATCTCATTCCAAAGAGCATCGCCTGTAAGTGTACAGGTGTATTCTGGGTTGCGTCCAGATGTAGCATTAAGCTCTACGAGCGAAGCCTGTGCCGCAGAGGCGTTGCCAAGGAAATAGTTGGCTTCTGCTTCAATAAGAACCATTTCTGAAGATCGAATGAACGGTAAGTAGCCAACTCCAGGAGTGTCGAACACGTAGAATTTCATCTGACCGCCAAGGTAGAAGTATCCTGCCTGATAAGGCATAGCCATACTGCTTACACCAGACGACGCCCACAACCGGTTGATATATGAATAAACGGCATCCCGCATGTCCTTACCAGAGACAAATGCATAGGTTTGGTTTACGTTGGCTTTGTTGTAAATGTCAAATTCCGGGAATTTGTCTTCCGTAATGAACAAAGCTTTTCGGGCATCGTTGTTTGGAATCTGATCATACAATCCCTTATACATGGCTCCACCGCCGCAGGGAGTGTTGTTTGCATAGTAACCATTGCACGAATACTGTGTACCATAGCTCCAGTACCAAAGGTTCTCGGTCGCGTCGCCATAGCTACCGAAAATCCATTCCGATGTAGGTTTGCAGAATCCTGACTGATATTCCGCATTACTCATCAGTGGATAACCCTGACGTGCAAGTTTTGCCTGTGCAAGTGCTGTAGAATAGTCCTCGCGAGTTAGGGCTGCACGGGCATAAACCGCATGGGCTACATTCTCGTTGGCAATCCAAATTTCCGAACTGCTGCGATTAAAGTCACTTGACTGGAATAATGCTATTGCATCCTCACAGTCCTTGTATATCTGCTGATATACCTCTGCCATTGTGGAAGGTGCAAGGTCACCTGTTGATTCATCTACACGAAGTGGAAGTCCTTCCGCAGAACCATTACCAGACTCCTTCCAACGTGGGCAATAGTAGTGAAGCAGTTTCTCATATCCGTAGGCACGGTAAGTCAATGCTGAAGCCTTGTCGAAATTCTTCTCCGATTCAGGGCCTGTGGCATTGTTGATGTTGCAGATAATGGAGTTTGCCTGACCGATAATAGTATAATAGTAATACCATGGATATGCTGCGTATGACGTGTTGTTACGCGTGTTATACTGTATATTCATAATTGGTCCCCATCCTGCGGCATAATAGTTGTAGATATAGTCCTGGCTTGGATAGTTCTCATAAAGAGATATGATGCGGTCTTCGCCTGCACAACCCTGCGACCATGCGTACTGTTGTGTTGACATGGTCTTGGCTATTCCGTTGAGCGCCTTGTATGCGTTGGTCGTTGAACCGACAGCCTGTCCTGTTGATACCGACTCAGAGGGGCTTGTCTCAAGATAGTCGCTACCGCATGACGTCATTGCCAAAGCGGTTGAGGCAACCAATCCTGCAATCAATATGTTTTTTGTCTTCATAATCTTTTCTTTCTATTGTTTTATACTATTAGAAATTAAATGTAACTCCGAAGTTAAACACTCTTGAGGTCACATAAGTATCGTCTGAGCCACCAGTGAAATTAAACTGTGGGTTCATACCGCGACGTGCCGTTAAGGTGAAGAGGTTTTCTACTCCTGCGTTGATGGCAATACCTGTTATACCACAGTTCCAACCGCTAACAAGCGATTTTGGAAGAGAGTAGGAAAGGCTGATATTCTTACATACAAGGTAAGATGCATTGGTCAGCCAACGGTCAGAGGTGTTGTTGTTGTAACTGCTGCGATCATAGCTGAGTGCAGGGATTCCGTTTGTGTCAATTCTATTTGCTGATGTTTCCGTAATACCTGAGGGAACACCGTTCCATGAATTCAGCACGTCCTCATGAAGGGCAGAACCACTTGACATTGCATTGGTTGACATCAGCGACTGGTATGACGCATCGTAAACCTTTCCTCCTAAGCTATATGTGAAAAGAATGTTAGCAGACAGACCCTTCCATGTCAAATTAGTGTGGAACGAGCCGTAAACGGTTGGAAGGGCTGTCTCGTGGAAATCACGAAGTCCGTAAGCCGTGTCTGTTGTATATTTCTTACCGTTAATTTCCACTAACTCACCAGCATCGGCAGCACTCTCTTCCTTTTCAGGGTCCAAGGTGTAGAGAGAGTTACCTGTCAATTGGTCAACACCTTCGAAGTGATAGGTGTAGAAGTCATAAAGAGAACGGCCTTCTGTGTAATTATGCAATCCAGACAGGATATTGTCACCATTAGGAAGTGTTATAATCTTGTTCTTGAGGAATGTGGCGTCTGCTCCTACGTTCCAACTGAAGTTCTTTCCTTTGAAGATATCATAGTCGAGCGCTATCTCGAAACCTCGGTTGCTGATAGTACCAATATTCTTATAGATGGTCATATTGTAGTCATCCTCATTGTATGCGAACGAGCCTGCTGACAGTGGTAGGCGTACAGCGAAAAGGAGGTCTTTTGAGCGCTTGTCAAAATATCCTATAGAGAAATTAAGTCTGTCAAACAGACGGCCTTCCAGGGCAATGTCAAATGTTTGTGTTGTCTCCCATTTAATGTCGTTTGCAGCAAGACTTTGTTTCATAAGAGCAGGGTTGCCACCGTTCTTGTCAATGTAGTATAAGGCTTGATAAGCATAATAGCTCACGCCTGCATCGTTACCTACTTCACCGTATGAGGCACGCAAGCGAGCCTGGTCAATCCATTTGACGTCTTTCAGGAAATTCTCTTTCTTGGCATTCCAACTTGCACCAACGGAGAAGAAGTTACCCCAGCGGTTGTCCTTGTGGAAACGTGAGGAACCATCGCGACGCCAGGAGGCATCGAAGAAATACTTCTGGTCAAAGTTGTAGCGAGCACGTGCCATATATGACTCTGTGGCATATTCGTTGTCATAACCCTGGAAATAAGAGTTGGTCAGGAAGTTAGACATTACGAAGATGTCGTCAACAGCCATGTTTGTGTTCATTCCGTAAGTGACTTTACTCTCATATTTGTAATTCTCATGACCAAGAAGTGCGTCAACATGGTGCAAACCGTAATCATGACCCCAATTAAGGAGTTCCTGCATCGTATAGTTGCTATACTCATAACTATAGGCTGTCAAACGTCCGTTGTTTGTCGCTCCATCACCAATTTCAGGGTTGTTATAGCTAGTGCGGTTGTTTGTCCTGTGAGCCATGTTGCCCTTAACTGTCAGTGAAAAATCATAAGGCAAGTTGATTGTCGCGAATGCAGTGGCGTCAATTACGTTACGTCTCGACTCATCCTTATCCTTGCGAAGCTCGTATGCAATATTACGGTTGTCAAGATATGGGGATGTGGTATCCCAGACAGGCTCACCAAATTCGTCTTTCTGTATGCTGCCGTCCGCATTGTGCATATAGTAAGGATACACAGGAGCCATATAACGTGCCACATAGAATGGGTTTGAGTAGTATGAACCTGTGGCACTGTCATTAAAGTGTCGCTTGGAAATCGTTGCGTTGATGTTTAGACCAGATGTAATCCACTTATTAGGTGTGTAGGAACTGTTTATTCTTCCTGTGTAGCGCTCATAGTCACTGCCCACTACATAACCGTTTTCCTTCAGATAACCCAAAGAAGAATATACGCTGAGCTTATCGCTTGTGTAATTTCCGTCAAGATTATATTCCTGACGGCTGCCAGTACGTTCTATGTTGTCCTCCCAGTCAAGGTCTGAATAACCTGGCTTTACGTTTGCAATAAGCTTTCCACCATTGTCGAATAGCTCAGTTGCATCTTTGTCGAAGATGTTGTTCTGTATGACATCAGTGGCAAGGTGCTCTGTGGCATACTGAGCGGCTGCAGCCTCATCAAGGGCGAGAGAACTGGTCATGGCATAGTTTTTCATTGCTTTCCATGAACTTTCCATCCAGTCGGTCACACCAAGACGGCTATACTCTTTTATACCTCTGCCGTAGAAACCTTGATTGATTTTCAGGCTGATCTGTGAGTTTGCGGAAGAACGTCCAGCCTTTGTTGTGATAATAACCACACCAGCTGCGGCACGGTTACCATAAAGTGCTGCACTGGCAGCGTCCTTCAACACAGAAATACTCTGTATGTCGTTGGGGTTAAGGTCTGAGATGTTTCCGCTGTATATTACACCGTCAACAACATAAAGAGGTGTGTTTGAGCCGTTGATGGAGCCAATACCACGAATACGGATTATCGGTTCTGAGCCTGGCTCGCCGTAAGTGTTGTTTACTTGAACACCTGGCGCAGAACCTTCGAGTGCGCCTGTAACCGATGTCGTGATACGTTTCTCGATGTCCTTCGCATCAATTGATGATACAGCACCTGTGATTGATTGCTTCTTCGCAGTACCGTATGCAACAACCACGATTTCGTCGAGGTTCTTTGAATCGCTCTTGAGGATGATGCGCATGTTAGCGCGAGCACTGACCTCAATAGGCTCCATGCCAACGTACGAAATGCTAAGAACACTCTTGCCTTCCGGGCAGGCAATCTTGAACTTTCCATTTGTGTCGGTAACAGTTCCGACATTAGTACCGACCACTAAAATCGTCGCACCGATAACCGGTTCGCCGTCCTCGTCAGAGATGACGGTACCTGTTACCTGCGTCTGTGCCACTGCCATTCCCACGCATAGGAACAGGGTGGCAAAAAGCATTTTGATTC
>JALFCG010000099.1 GCA_022771265.1 Prevotella sp. | reverse complement strand
GGTCCCACCTCTTCCCATTCCGAACAGAGAAGTTAAGCCCGCCTGCGCCGATGGTACTGCAATGCAATGTGGGAGAGTAGGAGGCCGCCTTCTTTTTAGACTTGGAAGTCCCGAGGATAGCAATATTCCCGGGACTTCTTTATTTCTTTTTTAATACAATTTCTGAAGGTATTTTTTGCCATTTCCCTTTATTAGGCACTTTAAGGTCACTGCCCTTTATTTGTTTTAATATAAAGGTGGAATCGTTTTTCATAGTTATTGAAGCAGTAAGGTCTTCGCTTCCGTAGTCATTGATGAGTTCTAAGTTAGCCGTTTTCTTCGACTTAATGTTATATGACGTAATTAACCAGTAGAAATTGTTGTGTTTCTTTCCAAGGTATCCAGGCAATAGTCCGAACATTTCATGTTCAGGTACTTCTATACCATCGCTGTAAAGATCGATTTTTAGGTAAATGTTGTATTCGTCGTTGACGAACAATCCTGCAAAGGTTTTATGGGCATTTTGTGCTACCATTGTACCTATGCCGATATATAGTGCAAAGAGAGTTAAATAAAGTCTTTTCATGAATTTTCCTTCTTTTTGGGGCAAAGTTACTAAATATATGTCATAAAAAACACTTTTTTTTCAATTTTATAAGCAAATTTATTGGAAATGTTCTTTTTTTTGCCTAACTTTGCGGCGTTAAGGACAAAGATTATGAAAAAAGGTATGATAATGCCCGACTATATTTTTGAATCAAGTTGGGAGGTATGTAATAAGGTAGGTGGTATTTACACTGTACTTTCGACACGAGCCAAAACTCTTCAAGCTGAATTGAAAGACAGGATTATCTTCATAGGTCCTGATGTTTGGCGTGAAACAGAGTCTCCTTATTTTGTTGAGGACAAGACATTGTTGGCTGATTGGAGAAAACAAACTGCTAAAGAAGGTCTAAAGGTAAGGATTGGCAGATGGGATATCCCAGGCAATCCTATTGCGCTGCTTGTAGATTTCCTTCCTTATTTTGAGAAGAAGAATGATATTTACGGTTGGTTGTGGGAGCAGTATCAGGTGGATAGCCTTCATGCATATGGCGACTATGACGAAGCTTCGATGTTCTCTTACGCAGCGGGCTTGGTAGTGGAGAGCTATTACAATTTTTATCTTAGCAACAAAGACAACGTCATTTATCACGGCAACGAATGGATGACTGGTCTGGGACTTTTATACATCAAGAACCGTCTTCCACAGATTGCCACCATATTCACCACCCATGCCACAAGCATCGGCAGGAGTATAGCTGGCAACATGAAGCCTTTATATGATTATCTGTTTGCCTACAATGGTGACCAAATGGCGATGGAGCTTAACATGCAGAGCAAACATTCAATTGAGAAACAGACTGCCATGCATGTTGACTGTTTCACAACCGTGAGCGACATAACAGCCAAGGAGTGTTTGGAATTAATAGGTAAGCCGGTTGATTGCGTGTTACCAAACGGTTTTGAGGATGGTTTTATTCCAAGTTCTGCCACCACTTTCTCCCGCAAGCGTAAGTTGGCTCGCAAGAAATTGCTTGATGTTGCAAATGCTTTGTTGGGCGAGGAACTTGGCGACGACACTTTGATTGTATCGACAAGCGGTAGATATGAATTCCGCAACAAAGGCGTTGACGTATATATTGAGTCGATGAACCGACTGTTGCGCGACAAGGACTTGAATAAGAAAGTGGTTGCATTTATTGAAGTTCCTGGTTGGGTAGGAGAGCCTCGTGCCGACCTTAAGGAGCGTCTTGAGAGTGGCAAGAAATACGATACTCCGCTTGAGGTTCCGCAGATTACCCACTGGCTTCATGAGATGAGCCACGACAATGTCCTTGGCATGATGAAGTATTATGATATGCACAACCGCAAGGACGAGATGGTGAAGGTGATTTTCCTTCCATGCTATCTCGATGGCAAGGACGGCATATTGAACATGACATATTATGACATAGTATTGGGCAACGACCTCTGCATCTATCCTTCTTATTATGAGCCGTGGGGTTACACTCCGTTGGAGGCTGTGGCATTCAAGGTTCCCTGCATCACAACCGATTTGGCTGGATTCGGCCAGTGGGTGAACAGCGAGTTGGGGCACTGTGGAGAGATTTCCGAGGGCGTTAAGGTTATCCATCGCACCGACTACAACTATTCAGAGGTGGCCGACGCCATTAAGGACACAGTGGCTCAGTTTTCCAATTTCACCAAGAAGCAGGTTGACGAGGCGCGTCGCAACGCTGGTGCAATAGCCAAGAAGGCATTGTGGAGCGAGTTTATCAAATACTATTATGAGGCATACGACAAAGCATTGTCGAAAGCTATAGAGAGAAAAAATCAACTTAAGTTAAAATAATTTTGAGAGATTATGAAAATTAAAGCAGATTACGTTAACGAAACGCAATGGAGAGAACTCGTTGTAAAGTCAAGCCTTCCAGAAGAGCTGAAGTGTTTGGACGAGCTCGCTCACAACTTGTGGTGGGTTTGGAATTTTGAGGCAAGAGATTTGTTCAGGGATCTTGACCCAAAACTGTATTCAGAGGTAAAGCACAATCCAGTAATGCTCCTCGAGCGTCTGAGCTATGAGCGCAAGGAAGAGATTGTGAAGGACAAGGCGCTCATGAAGCGTATCAAGGCTGTTTATAAGATGTTCCGTGACTACATGGACGTTAAGCCAGACACCACACGTCCTTCAGTAGCTTATTTCTGTATGGAATATGGTATTCACTCTGCACTGAAAATTTATTCGGGTGGTCTCGGTATGCTTGCCGGCGACTACGTTAAGGAAGCTTCTGACAGCAATGTTGACATGTGTGCTGTTGGTTTCCTCTATCGCTTCGGATACTTCACACAGACTCTGAGCATGGATGGTCAGCAGATTGCCAAGTATGAGGCACAGAACTTCAATCAGGTTCCTGTTGAACGTGTATATGACAACGACGGCAACCCGATGGTTGTTGATGTTCCTTACACTAACTATCAGGTTCACGCTTCTGTATGGGTGGCAAACGTAGGTCGTGTGAAGCTCTATCTTCTCGACACCGACAACGATATGAACTCTGAGTTCGACAAGCCAATCACCCACTCTCTCTATGGTGGTGACTGGGAGAACCGCCTGAAGCAGGAAATCCTGCTCGGTATCGGTGGTATGCTGTTGCTGAAGAAACTTGGTATCAAAAAGGACATTTACCACTGCAACGAAGGTCATGCAGCACTCTGCAACCTGCAGCGTCTATGCGACTACATCGAGAGCGGTCTTTCCTTCAATCAGGCCATGGAGCTCGTTCGTGCTTCTTCTCTCTATACCGTTCACACTCCTGTGCCAGCCGGTCATGACTACTTCGACGAAGGTCTCTTTGGCAAGTATATGGGTGGCTATCCTGCAAAGCTCGGCATCTCTTGGGACGAGTTCATCGGTATGGGTCGTACCAATCCTAACGACCACTCAGAGAAATTCTGTATGTCAACCTTCGCTTGCAACACCTGCCAGGAAGTTAACGGTGTAAGTAAGCTCCACGGTTGGGTAAGCCAGAAGATGTTCTCTTCAATCTGGAACGGCTACTATCCTGAGGAAAACCACGTTGGCTATGTTACCAATGGTGTTCACTTCCCGACATGGGCAGCCACTGAGTGGAAGAATGTCTATGGCAAGCACTTCGATGCCAACTTCATGTCGGACCAGAGTAACCAAAAGATTTGGGAGGCTATCTACAATGTTGCCGACGAAGAGATTTGGGAGACCCGCATGACTCTGAAGAAGAAGCTCGTTGACTATATCCGTGACCAGTTCCGTGAGACATGGCTGAAGAACCAGGGGGATCCTTCACGTGTGGTATCTCTGCTTGAGAGCATCACTCCAAACGCTTTGTTCATCGGCTTCTGCCGTCGTTTCGCTACTTACAAGCGTGCACACCTTCTTTTCACCGACCTTGAGCGTCTGTCGAAGATTGTGAACAATCCTGAGCGTCCTGTCAAATTCCTCTTCGCAGGTAAGGCTCACCCAGCTGACGGTGCAGGTCAGGGCTTGATAAAGAAGATTTACGAGATTAGCCAGCGTCCTGAGTTCCTTGGCAAGATTATCTTCCTTGAGGACTACGACTTCATGCTCGCCCGTCGTCTTGTTTCTGGTGTTGACATCTGGATGAACACTCCAACTCGTCCACTCGAGGCTTCGGGTACATCAGGCGAGAAGGCAGAGATGAACGGTGTCGTAAACCTTTCGGTACTCGATGGTTGGTGGCTTGAAGGCTATCGCGAGGGTGCCGGTTGGGCTCTCACCGAGAAACGCACATACCAGAACCAGGGCTATCAGGACCAGCTCGACGCTGCCACTATCTACAGCCTGCTTGAGAACGAGATTGTGCCTCTCTATTATAACACTAACAAGAAGGGTTATAGCGAGGGTTGGATAAAGGTTATCAAGAACTCTATCGCACAGATTGCTCCTCACTATACAATGAAGCGTCAGCTCGACGACTATTACGACAAGTTCTATTGCAAGGAGGCGGCACGCTACAAGAAGTTGGCAGCCGACAACAACAAGCTGGCTAAGGACATTGCACAGTGGAAGGAAGCAGTGGCTGAGCGTTGGGATGCCATTAACGTGGTTTCTTCAAGCTGGGATGTTCCTGCTTCTGGTGTATTGACTGGCGAGACCTACACCATCCGCTACGTCATCAACGAGCAGGGGTTGTCAGACGCAGTCGGTCTTGAGGTCGTGAACGTTCGTATCGACAAGAACGGCGAGGAGCGTATCTTCAGCATCCGTCCTCTTGAAGTTGTTGGCCAAGAAGGCAATAACTATATTTTCGAGGGTAAGGTTACGCCAGATGTTGCCGGCAACTTGAAGAGTGCTGTCCGTATGTACCCAAAGAACAGCGAACTGCCTCATCGTCAGGACTTCTGCTACGTTAAGTGGTTGGCACTTCCAAATGCATAATCTCTTAATGACATCATAATAAGTAAAAGTCCGGCATCGTAATATATGATGTCGGACTTTTCTTTACTTCAAGTGCTGAAAGCAAAACAAAAGTTAAATTTTGCGGAATTATCGGTCTTTTTTTTTGTTGATATTAGTTTTTTTCATATTTTTGCATTTATAAATCATGAACTATATGAAAAAGACATCATTTTTTATAATACTAACGGCTTTATTTACCTTTACTTCCTGCTCGGAAAAATTTTCAGACAACTATGAGGCAAATAAAGGAGAAACGATACAATTTGCGTCACCTTTCATTAGCGGTTCAACCAGAAGTGCAACAGGCGACATCACATTTGTTGACGACTTGAAAGGCCATGAAGTAAAAGTATGGGGTGAGACTTATGGTACCGATAGTTATGAAGAAGGAACACCTGAGAACATCTTCGGAACCAATGGCTTCTCCCTTCTAAGCTGGAATGAAACCAATAGTCAATGGACTTACGACGACATCGCCTTTTGGAATGAAGCGAAAAATTATGACTTCGTCGGTCTTGCTCCAGCTAACGACTTCCAATCCTCATACGTTAATGGAAAGGTTAATGTCAAGAACATTCCTGTAGTACAGGTTGTCGACAACGGAATGGAGAAGAAAGGCATCGACCTCCTTCTTTCAGATACTTACACTTCAAAAGCGTCTGAGGGAAAGAGGAAAAACGTTGCATTAAACATGAAACACCTACTAAGCAAATTGTCAGTATATGTTTGGAAATCTCTTGGAGAAGAACAGAAAGTAACTCTAAAAGATATGCAGATATACTTGCCTGGAACCACTGCAGTGGCAGAATATTCTCAGGGAAACCATAGCGGTCCAAACATTGATGACGACACATGGAATTGGACAAATTTCGAGAACAAGCCTAACGCGCAAAACGAAGAAGAACTCGATGGATATCAAGCCTACGAACTTACTTCAGGTGACGTCGTTGTCCCTGAATGCAGCTCAACGCTGATAGCAGAGCTAAAGGCAAGTAAGCTTAATAAGGATTTCTTCATAGCTCCATCAGCTCCAGCCACTTCCACGACACTTTATGTAAAAGTCCAGTATGAAATAGAAAACGGCGGCTCTGTGGTAACTGTCAACAAATTTGCAAAACTTACAGGAATAGATGGTTTCAAGCAGGGATATAAGCATAATGTATATGTCTGTCTCGGAGAACAAGTGGTGTCTTTTTCTATTAACAGAATAGAATCCTGGCAGAGTGAATCGGAGGTCAACAGCAATATAACCAATCTTGCAGGACACGACTACGGTTTTATGGCAATGCAGGATGGCTTTGACATTATTGGAGTAGTAAAACTGAACGACTATTCTAACCCAACATTTGGAATGGCTGAAATAAGTTTGACAGGTTCGTCAGAAGTGCATGAGGCTGAGATGGCTCTCGACGGATGGTTTAGTACGTCCGACTGTAAGGGAACGGCGTACAGTAAACCTTCAGTAGACGCAAGGTTCGCAAAATTCAGAATAACGCCAGACCCCGCCTTCATGACAGAAAATGGACAATATACCTTAACCTTAAAAAACGACAGAAACGACCGAAACTCATGTATAGTTGACATTAGATTTGCAGTCATGGAACTAACTGTTGAAACAAACGATGAGGATAGGGTGTTCACTATTCCAATGGCTATTGGCGATACTCCGTCGCAGATCGCATTCGTGTGGGGTGACGGCTCTGCAAGTACAATCGTCAACAAACAAGTAAGTGAAAGCGACTTGTCGCATACGTACGACAGGACGGGCACTTTCCCGATAAGAATCATTTCATTGCAGACAGACGAATCAATGAAACAAATACCAGAATTTAACTTTGGAAAATATCCAACAGTGACTGCCAACCTCGCTGACTACGACCATCTGTCGTTCGATGAAAACGAGAATGGTCATATGGTAATCAGTATAGACAAACCAGTACTAAATTCTGGTACAAGTAATATCTCTGCCATGTTTTATGGAACAAACATAAAGACAGTATGTAGCGACTTGTTCAAAAACTACAGTAACGCCACGGTGTTGGACGCGTTGTTCCGAGGATGTAGTAGTCTAACGACAGTTCCAGCGCACCTTTTCGACAAAATGAAAGAAGTGACGTCTATGAGCTGGTTATTTAGGGAATGCTCATCTCTGACATCTCTTCCCAGTGGTTTGTTATCCCGTCAGTCCAACTGCTATAGTTATATTCAGTTAATCATAATGTGTGAGAACCTGAAGATAAACAGTGACTTGTTTATTGACGAAAGTGCGGGCATCACCAAGTCCACGCGCTTCGCCTCATGCACGAAGCCAATAAGAATTGACAATATGTTTTGGGACTTAGGCAAGTCTTGCGGCAGTGACGCCGGCACTTTGCCTGACTTGTGGAACTATAACATGCCAAATAAATATGGTTTCTACAAGAATGTGACAGATAAAGATACATCGTACCGTTATCCATTGAATAAAGAAAATACATTTAAGTGGACTAATGGTGATATTCCTACGACTTGGTATTCTGCTGTGACTTTCCCGGGCATAATTTTGTTTGACACGAAATATTAAGATAAAAAGAAGTGTCATAAGACCTTTTGCCTTATGACACTTCTTTTGTTTCCTTATTGACAATTACTTTCACTTTTGATATTCTTCGTTCATCCATTTCCAATACTGTGAACGTATATGGAGAATGTACTATCTTTTCTCCAATCTTCGGAAATTCGCCTTTCAATTCAAGCAAAAGACCGGCAAGGGTGTCAGCGTCGCCCTCCACGTCCTCAAAGAGGTCGTCATCGTCTTGCATCACCTTGTGGAAATCGCTCAAAAGAGTCTTGCCTTCAAATATGTAGGTGTTGGCGTTAATGCGCTGGAACGTTCGTTCTTCTTCATCATACTCGTCATTGATTTCCCCGACAATCTCTTCGAGAATGTCCTCAAGCGTCACGATTCCGCTGGTGCCTCCAAACTCGTCAACTACGATTGCAATATGCACCTTGTTGTCCTGAAACTCTCGGAGCAAGTCGTCGATTTTCTTCGTTTCCGGCACAAAATATGGAGGTCTGATAAGTGACTGCCAACGGAACGTTGACTGTTTTCCGAGATGGGGAAGAAGGTCTTTGATATACAGTACGCCTCGTATGTTGTCAATGCTTTCCTGATAGACGGGAATTCTTGAATAGTTGTTCTCCACAATACATTTCAGCACGTCAGGGTAAGGGCTTTTCATATCTAAGTGAACAATGTCCTGACGGCTTGTCATTATTTCCTTGGCAGTCTCGTCTCCAAAGCGCACAATACCCTCAAGCATGTTCTTTTCGTCACGGATAGCATCATTGTCTGTCAGTTCAAGAGCCTGCTCAAGATCCTCGGCTGTAAGCATTTTGTTTTCTTTCTGCACTACCTTTGAAGCAAGAATGCCTGAACGAAGAAGAATTGTGGCAAAAGGGTGAAAAATGCGTCGGCATAAGTATATGCCGCCAACAGCCCGTCTGCAGAATGCAAGAGGCTGCTGTCCTGAATACACTTTCGGGATTATCTCTCCGAAGAGCAGCAGAATGAAAGTCAGAAGTACCGTAATGCATATGAACTGCAACCAATAAGAGTTGCCAAAGTCAACAATGTGCGCGAAGACATAGTTGCATAGCATGATAATCGTGACGTTAACCAGATTGTTGGTTATGAGAATGGTTGCCAAGGTACGTTCCGAGTCTTCACGAAGGTTTAATATGCGTTGGTCGGCATCAAGACGCGAATCCTCGAGTTCGTTGATGTCAGAAGGGGTCAAGGAGAAAAAAGCTATCTCTGATCCGGAAGCGAAGCCAGAGGCAACAAGCAGCATGCAAGCCAATGCAGCAGCTATGAGCACACCTGTAGTAGGTGTCATGAACTGCACTTGTTCAAATGCATGGTAAAAATGATTGATGAACAACGGAAAATACATCATTTGAAATAAAAGAAAAACTATTTGTTGCTGTTTTCCGAAACAGGTTGGTGACGTGGTGTCAGCATCTCCATGTTTTCCGCCCAAATCTCAGTTGCCATACGACGTGCACCTTGTTTATCGTTGAATGAAACATAGCGTATCCTGCCTTCGATGTAGAGCTTGTCGCCTTTGTGAACGTATTCTTCTACAATCTTAGCCAGTTTCCGCCACAGGATTACAGTGTGCCAGTCAGTCCGGTCAGGCACTTGCGTCCCGTTCTGAAGAGTATATCCACGTTCAGTTGTGGCAAGCGACAGCCTTGCTACCGCCACGTCGTTGTCCACATAGCGTATTTCAGGCTCTTGCCCTACATTGCCTATAAGCATCACCTTGTTCACACTGTCCGAAATAAATAAAAACGGTATTGTGTTATCCGTCCGTAATTAATATCCCTCTACAGGCTTTACGGCTCCAAGATACTTGAATGAGAAATTCTTTCCTTTTGCGGAAGGGAACTGGCTGCGGCCGTCAACACGAGTGCTCAGGTAGTCGACAATCCTGCCATAACAGTCAATGCCTGACTCTGCCTTGCAACGAGCCACAAAACGAGTGTCGCAATATCGGAATTTTCCTGTCCCGGGAATAAGAACCACCCTCTTGAAATTGACAGTACCTTCGTACCATCCGAAACGTACGGCGTTCAATTGTTCAAGAACAGGTGCTACGGCGCGTTCACGCGGATTTGCCGTTGAAGCACTGTGAAGAGCCTTCTTGTCCTTGAAATCCTGCATTGTACGGGCTTCGGTCTTTATGACAATAAAATAGACGCGTGGGCGAATCTTGTAGCGCTTTGGATAATATACGTCACTACGGACATACTCGCGTATATCACGTTCAAGCTGGGGATTCATTCCAATATCATCAATACTTGCTAAAAATTGAATTGCCTGATCAACAGTCTCAACCAATATCTCTCTATCGAAATATCTTAAATATAAATTCATAAGAATAATTGTTGTTTTTCCAATAAGGGATAAAAAAAAGAGCGGAAAACGGGACTCGGACCCGCGACCCCAACCTTGGCAAGGTTGTGCTCTACCAACTGAGCTATTTCCGCCTCGGAAAAATTAAAAACTTCTATGTGAAGAGGAGGAGACTCGAACTCCCACGTCACAATTGACACTACCCCCTCAAAGTAGCGCGTCTACCAATTCCGCCACCTCTCCGTCATAGTAATTTGTGTGCCCAGAACAGGACTCGAACCTGCACGCCTCGCGGCACACGCACCTGAAACGTGCGCGTCTACCAATTCCGCCACCTGGGCATGAGATAATTAAGAACGCCTTAATCATCGTCTTGTTCAATAAACTGAGCGGAAAACGGGACTCGGACCCGCGACCCCAACCTTGGCAAGGTTGTGCTCTACCAACTGAGCTATTTCCGCTTTTCAATCCTTTTGTAAGGAGCATCTCTCTTGATTGCGGGTGCAAAGGTACGACTTTTTTTTTAACTACCAAACTTTTTCTGTGTTTTTTTTCAAAAAAAGTGCTAATTCATGCGATTTTTGTAGTCTTCGTAGCAAAAATGACGCAAAATCTCCACTGTTCCGTCCTTTTTCTGTATTCCTATTGATGGATGGGTGATGCCGTTGAACATCGTTGTTTTTACCGTGGTATAGTGTATCATGTCCTCAAAAATCACCTTGTCACCCACGTGTAGCTCTTTTTCAAAGCGCCAGCTGCCCATGAAGTCACCCGAGAGACAACTGTTGCCGCCCAAGCGGTAACAGTACGGTTCTGTCGCCATTTCCATCGGCACAATGTCTGCGCCTCTTACTGCAGGGTGGTAAGGCATCTCGAGACAGTCTGGCATGTGGCAGGTGAAACTGACGTCAAGAATGGCTGTCTTTATTCCTCCATCTTCGACTATATCGACCACTGACGAGACTAACGGTCCGGTTTGCCAAGCGAAGGCGCTTCCTGGTTCGAGTATAACCTTCAGGTGGGGATACCTTGCATGGAAGTCGTTCATCATCGACACGAGAAGTTCCAGGTCGTAGTCCTTTCTTGTCATCAAGTGTCCGCCGCCGAAGTTTATCCATTTAATCTGGTTGAACCAAGGTGAAAAACGTTCTTCGATATGTTTTAAGGTTCTTTGGAACACGTCAGCCCCGCTTTCACAATGGCAATGGCAGTGGAATCCCTCAATGTCGTGAGGCAATGTCTCAGGAAGACGGTCGGCGGTAATGCCGAACCTGCTGCCCGGTGCGCATGGATTGTAGAGCAGGGTCTCAATCTCCGAATATTGTGGATTGACACGCAGGCCGAATGACACTCCAGGGTTAGCCTCGCGTGCCATACGTCGCATTGCTTCATATTGGGTGAGGGAATTGAAAGTGATGTGACTTGACATCCTGGCAATGTCTGCCATCTCCGATTCCTTATAGGCGGGAGAGTAGGTATGTGCTGGCGAGCCGAATTCCTCAAAAGCAAGCCTTGCCTCGTAGAGGGAGCTGGCTGTCGTGGCGTTGATGTATTCACGTATTATTGGGAATGTCTTCCAAAGCGCAAAAGCCTTGAACGCCATTATTACTTCAATGTCGGCACGTCTCGCCACGTCGGCGATAATACCTAAATTGCGGCGCAGCAATACCTCCTTTATAATATATATAGGTGTTTCCAACTCCATTTTTACTTGTTTTTTGTTGTTTTTTGGGTGCAAAAGTACAAAATTTCCCATGTTAAAGCAAACTTTTTGTGTTTTAGATGTATTATTTCATATAAAATTACTACATTTGCAACGTGAAATCCAGAAAATGGCACGATGAAACTGATAATAAAGACAAAATCCACATTCTTTGTGGAGGAAGACAAGATACTGACGGCATTGTTTGAGGAAGGCCTCGACAACCTGCATCTCTACAAGCCGGGAGCTTCTCCGATGTATTCGGAAAGGTTGCTCACACTGTTGCCTGACGACAGTTACGATTTAATTACTGTCCACGAGCATTTCTATCTCAAGGAGGAATATGGGCTAAGGGGCATTCACATCGACGACGACAGCATGCTCATGCCCGAAAAATACAGAGGACGGGTAAGCAGGACAGTGGAATTGCCGCAGTTGACAAAAGACATGAAGAAAAAGTTTGACTACGTTTTCCTGAAGAATACGTTCGCTGGTGACGGGGACGGCGGAGAGTTGCCGACAAACCGTCTGGAACAGGCTGCAAAAGCAGGTCTCATCGACAAGAAAACGTATGCCTGTGGAGGTGTAACCATCGACAACATCAAGGTGGCGAAAGAATTGGGGTTTGGAGGCGTGGTAATCGACAATGACCTTTGGGATCGGTTTGACATCCACCGTCAGCTTGACTACAAGGAACTGATTTCACACTTTGAAAAACTCATAAAGAGCGCAAAATAAGTAAAAGAATAATTCAGATATAAAAATGACCGAACAAAATTCTTACATGGTATTCTCTGGTACCAATACGAGATACCTCGCAGAAAAAATCTGCCAAAGCTTAGGTTGCCCGCTCGGACAACTCTTGATTACGAAGTTCTCTGACGGAGAATTCGCCGTCTCATACGAAGAGTCGATCAGAGGACGCGACGTGTTCCTTGTTCAGAGTACTTTCCCTAACTCTGACAATCTTATGGAGCTCCTTCTCATGATTGACGCGGCAAAAAGGGCTTCGGCAAGAACCATCAATGCCGTAATACCATATTTCGGTTGGGCACGTCAGGACAGGAAGGACAAGCCAAGGGTAAGCATCGGGGCAAAACTCGTGGCTGACTTGCTCAGCGTGGCAGGAATAGACCGTCTTATCACCATGGACTTGCACGCCGACCAGATTCAGGGATTCTTCGACGTTCCTGTTGACCATCTCTATGCCTCGGGTGTCATTCTTCCTTACCTTCAGAGCCTGAAGCTCGAAGAACTGGTAATAGCCTCTCCGGATGTTGGCGGCTCAAAGCGTGCCAATACCTATGCGAAATACCTTGGTTGCCCCTTGGTGCTTTGCAACAAGACAAGGGCTAGGGCTAACGTGATTGAAAGCATGCAGATAATTGGCGACGTCAGGGGAAAGAACGTGGTCATCGTTGACGACATGGTAGATACTGCAGGCACCATAACCAAGGCTGCCGACATAATGAAAGAAGCAGGGGCAAAGACTGTCAGGGCTTGTGCGTCACACTGCGTCATGAGTGGTCCTGCAAGCGAGCGCGTGCAGAATTCCGCACTTGAGGAAATCGTTTTCACTGACTCTATACCTTATTCCAACCGTTGCGCAAAGGTCAAGCAACTCTCTGTTGCCGACATGTTTGCCGAGACCATCCGCCGCGTAATCAACAACGAGAGCATAAGCAACCAATATTTAGTATAGAAACTTAAGTAGTAACTTTTTTTGTGGGAGTTCAAGGAATTTGTCAAGGACTATAAACTATAAACGTCCCATATTCCTTGGACTCCCTTAATTTCCTTAACATCTTAACCCTTTCTCCTCTTTATCTCCTTACGCCGCTCACCATCTTCACCGGATTATGAGATTCTCCAGGCTAATTCAGCTGTTTGCGAAACTCGGTGATGGTGTGATTGTCTGCCTCTTTAATACTGACAGTCAGCCAAGATTGTTAAACTGACTTAAAAGCGGTGAGGATATTCTGCGTGAAATGGAATTTTTTATTAACTTTGCATCTTATAATTCCAATAATTAAATAACATAACGAAACAATGAATTTCCTTGAAGAGAAAATCAAAGAAGACGGCGTGATAAAGGAAGGCAACATCCTGAAAGTGGATAACTTCCTGAACCATCAGATTGACGTTGACATCATACGCCAGATTGCATACGAGTTCAAACGACGCTTCCGCGGTAAGACGGTCAACAAAATTCTTACCATCGAGGCGAGCGGCATAGCCATCGCAACACTGCTCGGCGACCTCTACGACGTGCCCGTAGTGTTTGCAAAAAAAGGTGAGACTGCCAACAGCACCGACGACAAGTACGTGTCGAAGGCTTACTCCTTCACCCACAAGCGCCATAACAACGTGTTTGTCTCGCGCCCCTATCTCACAGCCGACGACAAGGTGCTGATTGTTGACGACTTCCTTGCCGACGGTCAGGCTTGCCTTGCCCTCATCGACATCGTGAAGCAGGCAGGAGGCGAGGTGGTAGGCATTGGCATCGCCATCGAGAAGGGGCAGCAGAAAGGCGGACAGATACTGCGTGAGGCAGGCTATCACCTGGAGTCGATAGCCATACTCGAGTCAATGGATTATGAAACTCAAGACATTAGATTCAGACAATGAGCACCATATACGACCTCGACGGCAGAGTGCCTCTAAGACAGGCACTGCCATTCGGACTGCAACACATCCTCGCGATGTTCGTGGCTAACATCACCCCGATAATCATTCTCGCCGGAGCTGTGGGCATGGACAAAGGTGTCAGCGCGTCGCTGATTCAGAACTGCATGATAATAGCTGGCATCGGCACGATTGTGCAGCTATATCCTGTGTGGCGCGTGGGCTCGCGGCTTCCTATAGTGATGGGCATATCGTTCACTTTCCTTTCGCTTGCGATAGTAATTGCTTCGACCCAGGGAATGGGCACGCTGATGGGGGCGGTCATCATTGGCGGAGTGGTCGAGGGTTGTCTCGGACTGTTCCCCAACAAGTGGACGAAGCTGATACCTCACATCGTGGCTGCCACAGTGGTTGCCGCCATCGGCCTTTCCCTCCTCCCCATAGGCGCGAACAGCTTTGCCGGCGGGCAGGGCGCGGCTGACTTCGGCAGTGCCAACAATTGGATTGTTGGGACGACGACGTTGTTGGTGTGTCTGATAACCCTCATCTACGGAAAGGGAAGGTTGCGTTCGCTCTCAATACTTGTGGGGCTTGTTGCGGGATATATCCTTGCCCTTTGCATGGGAATGGTCAGTTTCGACGGTATCGGCGACAAGCCTGTTGTGGCGTTGCCGACGTTCATGCCGTTCACTCCGGAGTTTCATCTCGACGCAATACTCGCCGTGGTATGTATCTACTTCGTCTCAGCCACTGAGACCATCGGCGACACGTCAGCCCTTTGCTCAGGAGCTCTCGGGCGCGGCGTGAAGAAAAGGGAGATGGGGTCGTCGGTGGCTTGCGACGGCTTCGTGAGTTGCATTTCGGGATTCTTCGGCTGCACTCCCATCACGTCGTTTTCCCAAAACGTAGGTCTTGCCGCCTTGTCGAAGGTTGTCAACCGTTTCACCATAGCCACTGGTGCGGCGATATTGATTTTGTGCGGACTGTTTCCGCCGATAGGCGCATTGCTGGCGACCATTCCCCAATGTGTGCTTGGCGGTTGCACGCTGATGATGTTCGGAAGTATTGTCTTCGCCAGCTTCGGCATGATGGCTCGTTGTGGTTTCTCGCAGCGTAACATGATCATCGCGAGTCTTTCGCTTAGCATCGGTCTCGGCTTCACGTCGGCTCCCGACATGTTCGTGATTTTTCCTGATATTGTGAAGACCGTGTTCGCGCAAAACTCTGTTGCCGTGGTGTTCCTCTGTGCCGTAGTGCTTAATCTCGTTCTTCCTAAGGGAGAACCATCTTCCTGATTACTTCAATAAATCGTGGGCCGTATTTCGCTTTTTTGTGCTCGCCAATTCCCGACACGTTGCCGAAGGCTTCGAGTGTCGTCGGCTTGGCGGTGGCGAGGTTGTGGAGCACCTTGTCGCTGAACACGATGTATGGCGGGAATCCCTCCTCGTCGGCGCATTTCTTGCGGAGAATGCGCAGGGCATCGAAGAGCTTCGGGTCTTCCTGACCTTCGCCGACATTGGTGAAGTGGGGGATGACGAGTTGTATCTTGCGGCTTTTCCTGTTTTTTGCGGTTGTGGGGACTTCCTGTTCCGTTACCTTGTTGAGCATTGCCGGCTTGCGTCCATAGAGCACGTCGCTGCCTGCTGTGGTGACGGTGACGGTGTCGCCGCTGTCGTATTGAATCTCGAAAAATCCCATTTGGAGCATTTGCAGCAAATAGTCTTTCCACTGCTTTGTTGTTAGTTCTTTTCCTACGCCGAAGGTGGGCAGGCGGTCGTAGTTTTTTCTTACAACCGTAGGCGACTTTATGCCTTTTACAATTTCTATTATGGTGGACACCTTCGCCTGTTCGCCGGTGCGCTTGGCAGCACTGAGCGCCATCTGTACGTATCGTGTCCCGTCGAACCTCTCGGGTGGGTTCTTGCACACATCGCAGTTATGGCAGTCGTGGTCGGAGGTCTCGTTGAAGTAGTTGAGCAGTATGCGTCGCCGGCAGACGTTCGACTCGGCGTATTCCCTCATGCGTCTTAGCTTGTCCTCGTTCACCTCGCGCTGTCCGCTCTCCTTGACGAATTTTTCGAGCATGACGATGTCGCTAAGTGAGTAGAACAGGATGGTTTCGGCAGGCGCTCCGTCGCGTCCTGCCCTTCCTATTTCCTGGTAGTAGCTCTCGATGCTCTTGGGCAGGTTGTAGTGGATGACCCAGCGGACGTTGCTTTTGTCGATGCCCATGCCGAAGGCTATCGTGGCGCAGACGATGAGGATGTCGTCTTGCTTGAATCGTGTCTGCGTGAGATGGCGGTCTTCTGCCGGCATACCGGCATGGTAAGCCGCGGCTTTTATTCCCCTTTCGTTAAGTTCCCTTGCGAGTTTCTCCGTCGATGCCCGGCTAAGGCAATAGACGATGCCTGCGTCGAGGGGGCGTGCCTTGATGAAGTTGACGATGAAATTGGTCTTTTCCTTTGGCGTATAGCCTCTTTTGACCGTGAGGCTGAGGTTAGGGCGGTCGAAGCTGGAGACAAATTCGCGTGGCTGGCGGAGGTGAAGTTGCCTTGTGATGTCGTTGCGCGTGATTTTGTCGGCAGTGGCAGTCAGTGCCATCATCGGGACGTCAGGGAAGCGGTCGCGTATCTGTCCAAGCTGGGAGTATTCTGGGCGGAAGTCGTGACCCCACTGGCTGATGCAGTGAGCCTCGTCGATGGCAAACAGTGAGATGTGCATCTGGCAGAGCAGGAACGGGACTTCGGAGAGGAGGCGTTCCGGCGACATATAGAGGAGCTTGATGTCTCCCGACAAGACACGTCGTCTTATGGCGGTGTCGATACCCAGGTCAACCGAACTGTTAAGCGCCTCCGCCTCGATGCCGTTTGCCTTCAGTGCCTCTACCTGGTCCTTCATGAGACTGATGAGTGGCGAGACGACGACGCATGTCCCAGGCATGATGATGGCAGGAATCTGGTAGCACAGGCTCTTGCCGCCTCCTGTAGGCATCAGAACGAGGGAGTCGTTTTTCCCAATGGCAGAAGTGATGATGTCTTCCTGGTTGTTTCTGAAAGAATCGTACCCGAAATACGTTTTTAGTACTGTATGAGGTGTCATATAATCTCTTTTTGGTGCAAAGTTATATTTTTTTTAGAAAAAAAAGAATAGTTTGATGATATTATTTCAAATATTTTTGTATTTTTGCAGATGAAATTATTAATCCAAACAATTCAATGGTTATGGCTAAGTACAATATTACCGAAAAGAAAGAGAAGGAGGCTGCCTACAGAACATTGGTCAATCCTCAGTTGATGGATGAGATGAAAGAGAAAATTCTCGACATCATCGTAATGAAAAAGAAGTACAAGGACAAGGACTATTCGGCCAAGAAACTGGCAGAGGACCTTGGCACCAACACCAGGTACATATCAGCAGTTGTCAACGTCAGGTTCCACATGAACTACACGTCGTTTGTCAACAAGTTCAGAATAGAGGAAGCTATGACTATCTTGACGGACAAGAGGTACAAGGACCTTAACATGGAAGACGTCAGTGACATGGTTGGTTTTGCTAACCGCCAGTCATTCTATGCCTCGTTCTATAAGATAATGAACATGACACCGCGCGACTACCGCCTGCAGCACTTGGCGCAGAAGGCAAAGGCAAAGGAGGCACGCATGAAGAAGAAACAGATGGACACTGAAGAATGATGAGTGCAAGCGCAGAGAATTTTAATTACGCCGACGAAAGATTCGCGGACATACAATTGCTCAGATACCGTCTCGACGGATTTGAGCAATTGACGCTTGATAAGAAGATGTATATCTACTGCCTCTCGCAGGCGGCGCTATGGGGGCGTGACATCACGTTTGACCAGTTCGGACGTTACAACCTGAAGATAAGGAAGGTGCTTGAGACCGTTGTCACCTCGCCCTTGGCCGACCGCTCGACAGCTGACTTCAAGGCACTGGAGGTCTATCTCAAGCGTGTGTGGTTTTCAAGCGGAATCCACCATCACTACGGTCAGGACAAGTTCATGCCTGACTTCTCGGAGCAATGGTTCCGCGGCATTGCCAAGGACTGTCTTGTGGCTGACGGGAGCTTCGGCGACAACGACGATGTGGAACGGCTCGTGGGTGAATTGGCCCACGTCATGTTCGACCCAGAGGTTGACCCAAAAAGGGTGAACCACGAGGCGGGATGTGACCTTGTTGTCACTTCCGCGTGCAACTACTATCAGGGGGTGACGCAACAGGAGGCGGAGCGGTTCTATGGAGACATGAAGGCACGGTATGGTGACAAGGCTCCTTCATTCGGACTGAACTCGAGGCTTGTGAAGAACGATGAAGGAAAGCTTGAGGAACAAGTGTGGCGCGTCGGCGGGATGTACGGCAAGCAGATAGAAAAAATTGTATATTGGCTGGAAAAGGCACGTGAGGTGGCGGAAAACAACGCGCAAAGGAAAATCATTGGACTGCTTGTCGATTATTATCGTACCGGCGACCTTGGACTCTTTGACCAATACTCGATAGAGTGGGTTCGGGAAACCGAAGGCGATGTCGATTTCATCAACGGGTTCATTGAGGTCTATGGCGACCCCTTGGGCTTCAAGGGGGCGTGGGAAGGCCTTGTGGAATACAAGGACGAGGATGCCACGCGAAGGACGATGAAGATTAGCCAAAACGCACAGTGGTTTGAGGACCACTCGCCTGTTGACCCGCGGTTCAGGAAAGCAAAGGTCAAGGGAGTGACCGCAAAGGCGATATGTGCCGCAATGCTCGGAGGCGACGAATATCCCTCGACAGCAATTGGCATCAACCTTCCCAATGCCGACTGGATCCGTTCTGACCACGGCAGCAAGAGCATCACCATCAGCAACATCACCGCCGCATACGGACACGTGGCGAAAGGAAATGGAATGCTCGAGGAATTTGTCGTTGACGATGACACCGTAGCGATGATAAGGCGTTATGGTGACTTGTGCGACGAACTGCATACCGACCTTCACGAGTGTCTCGGACACGGCAGCGGACAACTGCTTCCAGGGGTAAGCCCCGACGCATTAAAGTCGTATGGCAGCACCATCGAGGAAGCCCGTGCCGACCTGTTCGGACTCTACTACATTGCCGACGCGAAACTCGTGGAACTTGGACTGCTTGACTCTGCCGAGGCTTACAAGGCTCATTATTACACCTACATGATGAACGGTCTCATGACGCAGCTTCCGCGCATAAAACCGGGACATTCCATCGAGGAAGCCCACATGCGCAACCGTGCCCTCATCGCGCGCTGGTGTGTCGCCAATGGCAATGCCGCGCGTCTTGTCGTGAACGACGGGAAAACCTTCCTCGTCATCGACGACTATGAGACACTGCGCGGGCAGTTTGCCGAGCTTCTGGCGGAGATTCAGCGGATAAAGAGCGAGGGCGACCATAAGGCGGCAAGGGACTTGGTGGAGACCTACGGTGTGAAGGTTGACCCATTGCTACACGAGGAGATACTCGCACGTTACACCCGCCTTGACATCGCTCCATACAAGGGCTTCATCAACCCTGTGTTGATTCCACGGACTGACAACGACGGGAATGTCGTTGACGTGGCAGTTGACTATAGCGAGAGCTACAGCGCGCAGATGCTCAGGTATGGGAGGGAGTACAGCGCTTAAGGGCACATACATTAATGAAACTATTGACAGATGAGAAATAATGAGGAACTCAACGCAAGGATAAAAGAGATAAAACAGTCGTTCCGGCTTATGATGGACGGAGTGGCTTCGCAGTCGATGAGGGAGAAAGGACTGAACTACCACGTGAACTGGGGAGCTTCGGTGCCGATGCTCAAGCAAAAGGCACAGGAGACAGGTAAGGACTACGACCTTGCGATAGCCTTATGGAAGGAAAACGTGAGGGAATGCAAGATACTCGCCACGATGATTATGCCCGCGGAACAGATGCTGCCCGAGGTGGTCGATATATGGATGGAGCAAACACCTTCGCAGGAAGTGGCTGAGATGGCTTCGTTCAACCTCTACCAGCACCTGCCTTTCGCTCCAGCAAAGGCATACGAGTGGATAGCTTCCGACAAGGACCTCTACCAACTGTGCGGCTTTCACGTGCTTTCGCGTATCTTCGCCCGTGGTCAGGAACCCAACGAGCGAGGCATCAACGAGTTCCTTGACCAAGCCATGACAGCTCTCCAGGGTAATTCGATAGCCGTAAAGAAAGCGGCTTTGGCAAGTGTCTTAAGGTTTGCAGATTTGGGACTCGTGTATGAAAGAATGGCAAAAAGTGCGGTAAAAAGCATTAATTTAGATGTTTTTTAGACAACAATGTGCCGTAATTCCCAAAAAATATGTAATTTTGCGCTTGTTTTAGTGTAGGACACTTATGGACAAAAAGGAAGCAAAGCAGAAAGCGAAGGGACTGCTCGATGAATATATTGAGACGAACAAGTGCCGAAAGACTCCCGAGCGGTATGTAATACTTGACGCCGTATCGTCGATGAGAGACCCTTTCACCCTTGAGGACCTCGACAGGAAACTCTCGGGCGAGTTGCGCTTTCCTGTCAGCCGTGCCACACTTTACAACACGATGAACCTGTTTGTAAAACTACGCATCGTCATGCGTAACCGTGTGGGTGGACGCACCTCCTACGAGTTTTGTGTCAATGCCAACGGGATAATCCATCAAGTGTGCAGCATGTGTGGCAAGATGACACTGCTTCGCTCGACGGCTGTTGAAGAAGCCCTCGCCTCTATCCACTACAAGCGGTTCCGTCATGACAGCTATGCAGTGTATGTCTATGGTACTTGTAGCACATGTCAGACAAAAATTACAAAGCAGAAAAAGGGAGAAAAGTGTAAACAGGAAAACTAAAAAGGAAAAAACAATAAACAAAATAACAATATTGACAGATGAATAAAGGTAAAGTAGATGTCCTGCTCGGTTTGCAGTGGGGCGACGAAGGCAAAGGAAAAGTCGTTGACGTGCTTACGCCACGTTACGACGTTGTCGCACGTTTCCAAGGTGGTCCCAACGCTGGACACACCCTGGAGTTCGAAGGTGAGAAATATGTACTTCGCAGCATTCCTTCCGGCATATTCCAGGGAGGAAAGGTAAACATCATAGGCAATGGCGTAGTGCTGGCTCCTGACTTGTTCATGGACGAGGCGAAGGCTCTTGAGGCTACCGGACATAACCTCCGCGAGCGCCTTCATATCTCGCGCAAGGCTCACCTCATCATGCCTACCCATCGTGTGCTCGACGCAGCCTACGAGGCTGCCAAGGGAAAGAGCAAGGTGGGAACAACAGGAAAGGGCATTGGTCCTACCTACACCGACAAGGTGTCGCGTACGGGATTGCGTGTTGGCGACATCTTCGAGGATTTCAACCGCAAGTACAGTGAGGCAAAGGCACGTCATGAGGCAATACTTAAGTCGATGGACTTTGAATACGACATCACTGAGGTGGAGAAAAAGTGGCTTGAGGGCATTGAATATCTGCGTCAGTTCCCGATCGTTGACTCCGAGCACGAGATAAACGGCTATCTGCGTGAGGGCAAGTCCATTCTTTGCGAAGGCGCTCAGGGCACAATGCTCGACGTTGACTTCGGTTCATATCCTTTCGTCACCTCTTCCAACACTATTTGTGCAGGAGCGTGCACAGGACTTGGTATCGGTCCGAACAAGATTGGTGAGGTTTATGGCATCATGAAGGCTTATTGCACACGCGTAGGAGCAGGGCCGTTCCCGACGGAACTCTTCGACGAGACTGGCGCCACCATCCGCCAGATAGGACATGAGTATGGTGCCGTTACAGGTCGTGAACGCCGTTGCGGATGGATTGACCTCGTGGCTCTGCGCTATGCAATCATGGTGAACGGTGTCACTCAGCTCATCATGATGGAAAGCGACGTGCTCGACGGTTTCGACACCATTAAGGCTTGTGTCGCATACAAGCAGAACGGCAAGGAAATCAACTACTTCCCATACAACATTGAGGAAGGCATCGAGCCTGTGTATGTGGAAATGCCAGGATGGAAGACCGACATGACTCAGTTCACTTCCGAGGAACAGTTCCCCAAGGCGTTCTCCAACTACATCAAGTTCCTTGAGGAACAACTCGAAACTCCAATAAAGATTATTTCAATAGGTCCTGACAGGGCACAGACAATAGTAAGAAAATAATGGCACAGAAACCATCAATACCAAAGGGCACGCGTGACTTCTCCCCATTGGAGATGGCAAAGCGTAACTATATCTTCGACACCATTCGCGAGGTCTATGCCCTCTATGGCTTTCAACAGATAGAGACTCCTGCAATGGAAACACTGCAGACGCTGATGGGAAAATACGGGGAGGAAGGCGACAAGCTGCTCTTCAAGGTGCTCAACAGCGGTGACTATCTCAACAAGGTGAGCGATGAGGAACTCTGCGAGCGCAACACGCTGAAACTTGCCGCTAGGCTTTGTGAGAAAGGACTGCGCTACGACCTTACGGTGCCCTTCGCACGTTTTGTGGTGATGCACCGTGATGAGCTCCAGCTGCCGTTCAAACGCTACCAGATACAGCCGGTGTGGCGAGCTGACCGCCCGCAGAAAGGACGCTATCGTGAGTTTTACCAGTGTGATGCCGATGTCGTTGGCAGCGACTCGCTGATGAACGAGGTTGAGCTTATGCAGATTGTCGATACCGTGTTCACACGCTTCGGTGTCAGGGTGCAGATAAAAATCAACAACCGAAAGATTCTTAGCGGTATAGCAGAGGTGATTGGCGAGGCTGACAAGATTGTTGACATCACCGTCGCCATTGACAAGCTCGATAAGATAGGAATTGACAACGTAAACGCGGAACTGCGTGCCGACGGCATCTCGGAAGAGGCTATCAAGAAGCTTCAGCCGATTATCAACCTCACTGGGACAAACGAAGAAAAGCTGCAGGTCATTGCCGACGTGTTGGCGACAAGCGAGACGGGGCTCAAAGGTGTGGAGGAAACACGCTACATTCTAGACCAACTGAAGCTCGTCGGACTGAACAACGAGATTCAGCTTGACCTCACTCTCGCCCGCGGACTGAACTACTACACAGGTGCCATCTTTGAAGTGAAGGCTCTCGACACCCCGATGGGCAGCATCACCGGTGGAGGCCGTTACGACAACCTCACGGGCATCTTCGGAATGCCTGGCATCAGTGGAGTGGGAATATCGTTCGGCGCCGACCGCATCTTCGACGTGCTGAACGCTCTCGACCTCTATCCGAAAGAAGCGGTAGCCAGCACCCAACTACTGTTTGTTAACTTCGGCGAGAAAGAACTTGCCTACTGCCTGCCCATCGTGGCAAAGGCGCGTCAGGCGGGAATACGCACGGAAATCTATCCCGACTCGGCAAAGATGAAGAAACAGATGAGTTATGCCAATGCCAAGGCAATACAGTTTGTCGCCATTGTCGGCGAGAATGAGATGGCCGAAGGCAAGGTGACGCTCAAGAACATGATGACTGGCGAACAGTCGCTGGTCACAGCAGATGAGCTGGTATCAGTTGTGAAACAATAAAACCAATATGAAACATAATCTTCTAAAACAAATCATCGGCAGCATGGTGGCAGTGGTCACCTGCTGCCTTTTGCTTTCGGCAAAGTCAGACAGCCATATCCGCTTGTTTATGATTGGCGACTCGACAATGGCAAACAAAAATTACGAAACCACTCCGGAAAGGGGATGGGGAATGGTGCTTCAGTGTTATTTTGACGACGAGGTGGAGGTTGACAACCACGCCGTCAACGGACGGTCGTCGAAGAGTTTTATCAACGAGGGACGATGGCAGAAAGTGCTCGACAAAATACGCCCTGGCGACTATGTGTTTATACAGTTCGGCCACAACGACGAGAAGCCACAGCCTGATCGTCACACCGACCCCGGAACCACTTTCGACGACAACCTCCGCCGTTTTGTGCGTGAGACGCGTGAACGTGGAGGCATTCCCGTGTTGTTCAATGCCGTAGTGAGAAGAAACTTCGTGGTGGAACAAGTGAAGAACGACGATGACGAGAAGTTGCGCAACATCGATGCAAAGAACGCTCCGGTTGTTGTCGAGGACGACACGCTTCGCGATACCCATGGTGCCTATCTCCTTTCCCCGCGCAACGTAGCCAAGGAGGAAGGCTGCGCGTTTGTCGATGCCAACAGCATTACCCACAACCTTGAGCAGTCGATGGGACGTGAGGAGTCGAAGCGACTTCACATGTGGTTTGCTCCTGGAGAGAACCCGCTCGTGCCTAATGGTCGCCGTGATAACACACATTATAATATATATGGAGCCCACACCGTAGCACGTTTACTCGCCGATGCCGTATGCAAGGAGGTGAAGCCTTTGGCAAAGCATCGCGTGAACTACGACATTGCCGTGTCACGCGACGGACGAGGCGACTGCTTCACCCTTGAGGAAGCCCTTTCCCTTGTGCCATCAGGAAAGAGAACCACCATACAGATATTAGGCAGCGAATGGGAAAAACCTTTAGTAGGAAAAGACAAAAAGGTGAAATTTGTTCTTAGAATGGGGGCGAAATGGAAAAAATAGCAAAAATATTTTGATAAAAAATGTAAAACCCTTGGTGGAATACCTACTTTTGAGTATTTTTGCAGTATAAATACAAGAAAAAGATTCATTAACTTAATAAAACATCGAATTATGAAGAAAAAGTTTATCTGTGCCGTTTGTGGCTACATTTATGAAGGTGAGACTGCTCCTGAGCAGTGTCCATTGTGCAAGGCTCCAGCATCTAAGTTCTCTGAGCTTAAGGATGACGGCGAGGCTTCTTTCGCTACTGTTCACGTTCTCGGCGCTGCACGCAAGGAAGGTGCTAACGAGGAGATGATCAAGGACCTTGAGGCTCACTTCAACGGTGAGTGCACCGAGGTTGGCATGTATCTCGCAATGAGCCGTCAGGCTGACCGTGAGGGTTATCCTGAAGTTGCTGAGGCTTACAAACGTTATGCTTTCGAGGAGGCTGAGCACGCTTCAAAGTTCGCTGAGCTCCTTGGTGACGTCCTCGGTGACACAAAGAAGAACCTTGAGGCTCGTATCGCTGCTGAGAAGGGCGCTTGCGAGGACAAGTTCCGCATTGCAAAGAACGCTAAGGCTGCCGGTATGGACGCTACTCACGATACCGTACATGAAATGGCAAAGGACGAGGCTCGTCACTGCGCCGGATTCATGGGTCTCTACAAGCGTTATTTCAAGTAAGCTCTATACCCTTTTCAATGATTCCACTTTGAGCCGTTCTGCCTTTGCGGGACGGCTCTTTTGGTTATTCGTTGTTGTTCATTGTTATTCGTGATGATAAGGCTCGCCTTTTATGATGGTGCAGGCGCGATAAAGCTGTTCGGTGAAGATGAGACGCACCATCTGGTGAGAGAAAGTCATCATCGAGAGCGACAGTTTCTCGTCGGCACGCCCATAGACGGCGGGAGAGAAACCGTAAGGTCCTCCAATGACAAACACGAGGCGACGGGCGTTCATCGAACGTTGCTGAAGCCATCTGGCATAGTCGATGCTCCGCATTTCCTTTCCGTGCTCGTCGAGTAGCACTACGGTGTCTGTCGGTTGCAGTTGCCGCATTATCAGGTCACCCTCAGCCGTCTTCTGTTGTTCCTCGCTGATATTCTTTGTGTTGCGCAATTCCGGAATGGTCACAATCTCAAACGGCATATAGTGGCTGATGCGTTCTGCATAGTCGCTGATGCCTGCCTGAAAGTGCTTGTCGTTGGTTTTCCCGACGAGTATGAGTATTGTTTTCACGTCAGTCGTATTTACGTTTTGGATTTTTCGGGAACCACCCTTTTTCCACCCTTTTCTTTTGCTCAAACAGTTCGCCTATCGACCATAGGCACGATGCTCCGAACACTCCGAGCAGCGACGATGTCATCACGTCTTCAATAAACAGTGCCGCCACGAGCGTAGCTACCCCGACAACAAGGAACAGCCACCACTGGCTTGTCCCGAAATAATACTCACACTTAATGACTATCGGATGGAAGACGCCAATGATGACGAACGTTCCTATTGCTATAAATATACCTGTGAAAGACATAATATTGTCGTTTTGTTTTATCTTGTTGCATGAAATCCTTCAATGTTCTCATACCGGCGAGTCATGAAGCGGCGGTAGATGTTACGAAGCCAGATGTTGTGGGTCAACGTGAAGGCAAGGCCCAAAGCGATGAGTATCGTGTAGCCGATGTTTTCGCCGAAGATGGTTGTCAGCGTAATTGCGAGTGCTACGGGCACGAAGAACACTACCAACTCTATGACTAATTGTAAAGAGTTCTCGAAGTTTCCCTTTGAAGTCACTTTCTCGTTCAATGGCAGCGCCGTCTTGTTGTAAACCGCCAACTGGAACAGCAGGAAATGCTCAAGGCCCATCGTGATGAGCAGGTAGGCGAGTAACATGAGTATTGAGAAACGTCCTGAGAACACGGGAGGCAGTAGCAGCAGTGTGGGTATGACGAGCACCGCGCAGAAGAAATAGTATTTAGCCTTCAGTATCTCAAGTATATTCTCCTTGTGAGTGAGCATAAGGTCGATATAGTTGCCTTCGGGAGCCATGATTTTCACAAGGTTCACAGCTCCGAAGAAGACAAAGCAGTAGAGGCACCACATGTTGACCGCAAATCTTCTGTCATAGACATCTGTGAAGGCGAGCATCGCTGAAAGCAGGGTGATGAGGACAAGTCCCTGGACGTAGCGTTGTCGGATAGCCTTGTTGCGTATCGCGCTTTTCAGTTCCAGTTTAAGGTATTCGCCAGTGAGCCCGTATCGGTCGAGGAAAGCCATTTGTGAAGTGTTTTGGAAGTCCTTCTTCTCTTCGGCTGCCACTTCCGCGGTCGCAAGCTTTTTCTGAAGCCGGCTGTTGACGGCGAACAATGCGGCAGTGGCAATGGCATAGACGGCTATGGCTACTGTAGAGAAGGCATTGTCGTAGCAGAACTCGATGAGGGCCTCGAAACCTTTTTCCGCCCCGAGGAAAAGCATCGGCGACAGGGGAAGGGCATAAACGGCTACCGGCAGCGTCACCCACCACATCGACTGGTTGATGAGAGTGCGCACCAGCATGTACCACAAGGCGTTGATGACTATTAGCCATTCACACACCAGCAACATGGCAACTGTGACAGAGAAGGGCAGACCGCCGCAGCAGACGATGAAGAAATAGGGCACGAGCAGCAGAAGCCACAGAAGGTTGAACGAGCTGAGCATCGACATGACGATGAAGCAGTCGGTAATGTCCGACCGCCTTATTGGCATAAGCAGGTAAGGCTTGATCATCAGCGACGGCAACTGCTGGCCTCCGAAGCGCATGAAGAAGTCGAACACTAGGAACATGGGCATCATGGCGAAGATGAGTCCCTCGTCGCCTCCTCGTCCTCCCCATCCGAGCATGGTGCCTATGGCGATGAGATAGATGGACATGAAAGCCACACCGATGATGGTGAATACCACTGCCACCTTGTTCTGCTCGAACATCGGGTGCCTTCGGTTGCTTAGCTTCATGTTGCGGCGCAACATGAGGAAGAGTCTTAATTTGTTCATCTCAGGTCGATTATTTCTGCTTGTGGATAGTCCTTGGAATTAAATGTGAATATCTTGTCGGGAAGAGTCGCCTTCTTGAAGTTGCTGACCGTAATGGTTGTCCAGCGCTTGCCCTGTCGCATGGAAAGAATGCGTGGCGTGAAGGTGTTCTTGTCAACGCGTACGAACAACTCCTGTATGCTCTTGCGCTTGTCGGTGGTTGTCAGGCGCACTTGATAGACGTCACCGACATCCTTAAGCTCGGCTTTGTAGCCGTTGCGGTAGATGTATATGAAGTTGTAGGGGTTGATTGACTGCAGCTCGGCGTCGGTGGGATTGCTGATGTTCACCTCCCCGTTCTGTTTCACGTAGGTCCATTGTGTCTTTCCGTTGAACCATACGATGCCTTGTGGCGTCGTGGCCTGGAACATTTTCCCCTTGACGCTTATCTTTCCTGCCACACCGTTTTTTACCGCGAATGAAGCCGTCACTCCGCCTTTGTTGTTGAGCGCAGCGGCTGTCTTGTCGAGTACTTGCCGTGCTGTCAGTGCAAATGCCGATACAGTCATTACGACTGTAAAAAATAGTAAAAATAGTCGTTTCATCTTGGTTTATCTGAAATTGCTTAAAAGATTGTTGAGGCTCACCTCGTCCTGTATGAGAACCTCTCGCGGCTTGCTTCCGCTTGCCGAACCGACGATGCCCGCCTTCTCCATCTGATCCATTATGCGTCCGGCACGGTTGTAGCCGATAGAGAACTTACGCTGTATAAGGCTTGTTGATCCAGACTGACTGGCGACGATGAGGCGTGCCGTATCCTCAAACAATGGGTCGAGATGCTGCATATCGACATCGTTTGCCGAGCCGATGTCGCCGTCGCCCATGTCGGGTTCTGGCAGCTCAAACGGCGTGACATAACCTTGCTGCTGTGCAATGAACTGATTGATACGCTCCACCTCGGGAGTGTCCACGAAGGCACACTGCACGCGCACCGGTTCGGCACCGTTGAGGAAAAGCATGTCGCCTCGTCCGATGAGCTGGTTGGCTCCGGGGCGGTCAAGAATAGTCTTCGAGTCAATCATGGCGCTGACCTTAAAGGCGATGCGTCCGGGGAAGTTCGCCTTGATGTTACCAGTGATGATGGTGGTTGTCGGACGTTGGGTGGCGATAATCATGTGGATGCCCACTGCACGCGCGAGCTGCGCTATACGTGCTATAGGCAGTTCAATCTCCTTGCCAGCTGTCATGATGAGGTCGCCGAACTCGTCGATGACGACCACTATGTACGGCATGTACTTGTGCCCGTTTTCCGGATTCAGCCTCCTCGACGTGAATTTCTTGTTGTATTCCTTTATGTTTCTCGCTCCGGCAGCCTTCAGCAGGTCGTAGCGTGTGTCCATCTCCTTGCAGAGGCTGTTCAGCGTGCGCACTACCTTTGTCACGTCGGTGATGATAGGTTCCGCGTCTTCGTCAGGCACCTTTGCGAGGAAGTGGTTGGCTATAGGCCCGTAGATGCTGAACTCCACTTTCTTCGGGTCGATAAGCACAATCTTCAGCTCTGCCGGATGCTTCTTGTAGAGCAGTGAGGTGAGTATGGCGTTCAGTCCCACAGACTTTCCCTGTCCAGTGGCTCCTGCCACGAGCAGGTGAGGAATTTTTGCGAGGTCAAACATGAACACCTCGTTGGTAATGGTCTTTCCGATGGCGCAGGGTAGTTCCATTTCCGACTCCTGGAACTTCTTTGAGTTCAGTATCGACTCCATCGACACTATGTTCGGCTTGGCGTTAGGCACCTCAATACCTATTGTGCCCTTTCCGGGTATCGGTGCGATGATACGTATGCCGAGAGCCTTCAGCGACAGGGCTATGTCATCCTCAAGATTGCGTATCTTCGCTATGCGGACACCTTGTGCCGGAGTGATTTCGTAGAGTGTTATGGTAGGTCCGACGGTGGCTTTGATGCTGCTGATCTCGATGCCGAAGTTGCGAAGCACTTCGATGATGCGGTTTTTGTTTGCCGTCTGTTCGGTCATGTCGATATACGGTTTGCCGTCGTTGTCATATTTCTTCAGGAGGTCGAGCGTAGGGTAGTGGTAGTTCTCGAGGTCGAGTTTCGGGTCATAGACCTCCATTTGCCGGTCGCCGACGGTGACGAGTTCCTTTGCGCCAGCCTTTTCCTCGTCCTTTGCCGCCTCCACTTCCATCTCTATCTGCTTGTCGCCGGTGTTGTTCTTGGTCTTTTCTGCCGTTTTGTCAGCGGTTGTGCTGTTGTCGGTTTCCACATTATTAATAATATGTGCCCCGCTGTTGACTGCGAACTCCACGGTCTGCGTTTCCGGATTGTCGAACACCTCGGGGTCTTCCACCGTAGTGATTGTTTGCGTCTTGCCGGCATCCTCGTGCTTCCCGCCTATGCTGACGTCGAACTTCACCCTGCTTGTGAAATAATTCACGGGGTTGAGCAGCTTGCGTATAAAGTATATCGTCTCGGCGCTGAGATAGGTGAGGAACGCTATTGCCACGATGGCGAGCAGCGCGGTGAGCCCCGGCGCCCCAACGAGGTTCTCAGTCCATTTGCATACGTAAGCCCCGTGGTCGCCTCCCGGGTTGTAGAAGAAGTCGATGAACAGCGGCGAGAGGAACTTGGCTAACGTTATGCTTGACCAAATCATCACTATAGCCAGCGAGAGAAACCACTTCAGAAGGTTCACGGTGACCACGCGCATCAAGTGCAGCCCGACAACAAGTATGAATACCGGCACGATGAATGCCGACAGTCCGAAGCACTGCTTGATGGAGAAGTATGAAAGGTATGCCCCAAGGGACCCGCATGCGTTTGCAAATTCTCCCTTTTGGTTCATTATCTCTCCCTCTCGGGCCGATTCAATCATGCTTTGGTCAACGTTCCCCGTGGTGAGAAACGAGATGAAAGCACACATGAAGAACACTGCCAGGGCTGTTATGACAAGTCCCGCGAAGAAGATGAACTTCTCGTTTTGCAGGAAGTCGAATCCGAGTACGTTTTTTAGCGAATTATGGTTATTTACCTTCTTTTTCTTAGCCATTTTTTGTCTTGTTCTATAAATTCTTGTGCAAAAGTAACTGAAAAAAGTCAGAAAATACCATAAACTCCCATTTTTTTTGTATTTTTGCACTTCGAAAATAAGAAAGTAATGGAAAAACTATTGTACGACAAGTATGAAAAGGCAAAAATAGCCTCTTTGCCATGCGTTCTCTTCGATGGCAGGATAGTGGTTGTCGTCTCTGAGTCGGAAGCGGCGAAAGCCGTCGATTATCTGCTCTCGCAAGACGTGCTCGGCATCGACACTGAGACGCGGCCGTCGTTCCGTCGGGGCACTAACTACAAGGTGTCGTTACTGCAGGTGTCGTCGCGCGAGGTATGCTTCCTCTTCAGGCTTAACCACATCAAGATGTGCGATCCCGTGAAACGGCTGCTTGAGGACGAGGGCGTGTTGAAGGTCGGGCTGTCGCTCCACGACGACATCGCCGCGCTGAAAAAACTCCGCGAGTTCAAGCCCGGTAACTTCTTCGACCTGCAGAAGCACGTCAACGAAATAGGCATTGAGGACCTTAGCCTGCAGAAAATATACGCCAACCTCTTCGGACAGAAAATCAGCAAGGCGCAACGGCTCACCAACTGGGAAGCTGACATACTGTCTGACAAGCAGAAGGGATATGCCGCCACCGACGCGTGGAGCTGCATAAAAATCTACGAAGAACTGAAGAGGCTTGAGGCGACAGGCGAGTATAAACTGATTAGACATGAAGACAATGTACAGGAAAGTATTTCTAAAGAAGGGTAAGGAGGAGAGCCTCAGACGCTTCCACCCCTGGATATTCTCAGGCGCGATACAAAGCACCGAGGGCGAACTGGAAGAAGGCGAAGTGGTAAGGGTGATTACTGCCGGGGGCGAGTTTATTGCTGTCGGCCACTATCAGATCGGCTCCATAGCCGTCAGAGTGCTCTCGTTCAGCGACGTCGCCATCGACCGCGAGTTTTGGTCAAGCCGTCTCCGCTCTGCTTTTGCTATGAGGCGTGCCATCGGCATTGCCGACAATCCGCGTAACAACACCTACCGCCTCGTCCATGGCGAAGGCGACAACCTGCCGGGACTCGTCGTCGATGTGTATGGAGACACCGCCGTCATGCAGGCTCATAGTGTTGGCGTCCATAAGGAACGCGCCGACATCGCGCACTGCCTCGTTGACGTAGCTGGCGACCGCATAAAGAACGTCTATTACAAAAGCGAGACAACACTGCCATATAAAGCAGAACTCGGACAGGAGGACGGATTCATCGTCGGGGGGAGTGACGACAACGTCGCGATGGAGAACGGACTGAAGTTCCACGTCGATTGGCTTAAGGGACAGAAAACAGGATTCTTCGTTGACCAACGCGAGAACCGCTCGCTGCTCGAGAGTTTCGCCAAGGGCAAGAAAGTGCTCAACATGTTCTGCTACACTGGAGGTTTCTCCTTCTATGCCATGAGGGGCGGAGCAGAACTCGTACACTCCGTTGACAGCAGCGCCAAGGCAATCGAGCTGACCACACGCAACGTCGGGATGAACTTCCCGGGCGACACCCGTCACGAGGCGTTCTGCGAGGACGCGTTCAAGTATCTCGACCGTATGGGCGACCGCTACGACCTTGTCATTCTCGACCCTCCAGCCTTCGCCAAGCACCGTGGCGCGCTCCACAATGCCTTGAAGGGATATACCCGTCTTAACCAGAAAGCTTTCGAGAAGATTCAGCCCGGAGGCATCCTTTTCACCTTTTCCTGTTCGCAGGTGGTGACGAAGGACAACTTCCGCAATGCCGTCTTCACGGCGGCTGCCCTCGCCGGACGCAAGGTGCGCATCCTCCACCAGCTCCACCAGCCCGCTGACCATCCGATAAACATCTACCATCCCGAAGGCGAGTACCTTAAGGGACTGGTTCTATACGTGGAATAAAATAGAATGCAACGATGCTTGACAGCGACATCCTATCCAGGCAAGGCCGTTATCTCGTGGCCCTCAGCGGCGGCGCTGACAGCGTCGCTTTGTTGCTGATGATGGTTGATGAAGGCTATTACGTTGAGGCGGTGCATTGCAACTTCCACCTTAGGGGAAGCGAGTCTGACCGCGACGAACAGTTTGTCGTTGAGCTCTGTGCAAGGCTTGGAGTGGAACTTCATCGCGTTCATTTTGACACCTTGGCCTATGCCTGGCTGCACCGCCAGAGCATCGAGACCGCGGCACGCGACCTTCGCTATGACTATTTCGAGCGCTTGCGCTGTGACATCGGTGCCGACGCCATCGTCGTTGCTCACCATCGCGATGACAATGCTGAGACGGTCCTGATGAACCTTGTGCGCGGTACAGGCATCAACGGAATGTGCGGTATTCGGTCCGTTAACGGCCGCATCCTCCGTCCGCTGCTCGGAGTGTCAAGGAAGGACATCGAGGCTTTCCTTGCACGGCGTGGTCAGGAATATGTCACCGACAGCACCAACCTTGAGCACGACGCTACAAGAAATAAGTTCCGCCTTGAGGTCATGCCTCAGCTCTCCGCCATCAATCCATGTGCGGTAAAGAACATCGACACCACCTCGCGCCATTTGCGCGAAGCCGCGAAAATCGTCGCGTGGGCAGTGAAAAAACTCATGAATGATGTTGTGGAATGTGGAGACGACGGAATTGACGTGGTTAACGTGGAAAGACTGCTTTCCACCCCATCACCCGAATATCTTCTCAACGACATTTGTAGCCGTTATGGCTTTACGCCACAGCAGACCGGGGTTATCTTCCGTATGATGAAAGGAGGAACCAAAGGCCGCATGGTCTCGTCGGCCACCCATGAGATTGCAGCCGAGCCTTCGCGCCTGCTCATCGGTCGCGTCGGTAACCGCCCGAAACCTTTGCTCATCCCGATGGAGGGTCTGTACGCTTATGGCGACGGTCATTTCAGGGTCAGTGTGTCAGACTTCACAGAATCGTCTGTCGCTGTGTCGAAGTCACCTTCCGTAGCCACTCTCGACGCTTCCGCCGTCACCTTCCCCCTTCTGTTGCGCCCCTGGCGCGACGGCGACCGCTTCCATCCGTTTGGCATGAAAGGCTCAAAACTTGTAAGCGACTACCTCACCGACCGCAAAAAAAACTATTTCCAGCGTCGTGACCAACTCGTGGTTGAAGATGCCAGCGGCGAAATAGTGTGGCTTGTAGGAGAAAGGACAAGTGAGAAGTCGAGGGTTGGGAAAAGCACGGAGAAAGTGGTGGTCGTCAGTAAAAATTAGGAGTTAAGGATTTTAACTCCTTAACTCCTTAACTTCTTAACTCCTAAAGTTACTTATAAATCTCAGCAAGCTTGTTCAGCAGATCTTCTCCTCTGAGGTCACATGCGACGATGACACCGTCAGGACCGACGAGAATGTTCGACGGGATACCGTTGATGCCGTATGTCGGTGCGGCGGCACACTGCCAGCCCTTGAGGTCAGAGATGTTGTGCCACTCCAGTTTCAGGTCGGCAATGGCCTTCTTCCATGCGTCAGCCTTATTGTCGAAGCTGACACCGACCACGTCGAATCCCTTAGCCTTGTAAGTCTGGTAAGCCTTCACCACGTGAGGCATTTCAGCGCGGCATGGTCCGCACCAGCTTGCCCAGAAGTCAACCAGCACATAGTTGCCTTTGGCAACCCAGTCGCTCAGCTTTGCGGGCTTGCCTTCGGGGTCGTTCATCTCAAGATCAGTATATTTCACTCCCGGCTGACGCTTACCTGTTGCCTCGACCTGCTTCTTCATTCGGTCGCAAATAGGGTGGTTGACCCATACTGCGCCGGAGTTGAGCATTTCCACGAGCTCCTTGTAGTCAAACGAGTAGTACATCTGAGTCATCAGCAGTGCAGGGGTGACATCGTTGCTGTGCTCCTTGATGTAGGCAATCCTGTCGTCGTTGCATTTATTGTCGATAGCCACCAGCTTGTCGTACATCTCCTTTGCCTTTGCCTTTCCAGCCTCCGAGGTGTCTTTCCTTGCTGCCATCCAGTCGTTGTAGAGGTCCTT
>JALFCG010000125.1 GCA_022771265.1 Prevotella sp. | reverse complement strand
ATTGTGCTTATGACATTCACGTTATACATATACAATATTTCAGAAATAATCAATTATTTATAAAAGTTGCAAAACGTTTGTCACTGTCACCTTGGTTTGTTAAATATCTGTTTATCAGCGTATTGACTTTACACCAAGGTGACAGACGTTTTGAAAAAGGGGCTGAGACCGCATCATTATAGGGCTTTTTGGTGACGATGATAGTGATTTTTCTGCCCTTTTTCTTGCATTTCTGCTGTTTTTGTTGTTTAGCAGCTACTACCGAAACATTAACGGCACAAAGCTCATCTCGGAGTAAGAGCAGAAAAGCATTGCCGTTGTGTTCCGAAGGTATGGCTATGACAATGACTATCTTTTCGACGAATACGTCCTTAGTTATTAACCTGCAAGGAAAGCTGTTGGGACGGTCGTTCCATGAATGTTGAGACGACCGTTCCATAACTATTGGGACGACCGTTCCATGACTGTGGAACAGTCGTCTTACAAGCCTGTCATCCAAGGATACTATCTTTGTGGTGGTGACACCCCGTGATTGCAAATTAACCAATGGCACTGCTGGCGATGGAACCCTGTCTGAGAAAAACTCGAAGAGATTTGTATCCGCCAAATAAACAATGGGATTTTTTCTCTTCCAAACTATCCCCGCACCATTTCAATGATTTCTAAATGGCATAATAGCTGGCATTAATGGCATGAGAAATAATGAATGCTTACAAAGACTTCGAGAATATCCCGAAGGCATCCCGAAGCCATACCGAAGGCTGATGAAGTAAAAATGATAACTTATCCCTGCATTCAGGCTAATAAACTCTTGGACCGAATATTTTGGTGCCTACTCTAACCATTGTGCTCCGGCATTCGATGGCAATGGGATAATCGTGGCTCATTCCCCAAGAACGTTCACGGAAATAATCGTCATTGGCAAAATAGCCAGCTTTCACCTCGTCAAAGAAATCTGAGGCAAGAGTGAACTCATTCCTGATCTGGTCGCTGTCGTCAGTATATGATGCCATCATCATTAGCCCACAAATGCGCACATTGGTCATCTTCCGCCATTCGCCTTCTTTCAGCAACTCTCTGCAAGCGTCGATGGTCAGTCCGTATTTTGTTTCTTCCTCGGCAATATGCAATTCGAGCAACACGTCGATGGTCCTGTTGCACTTGGCAGCCTGTTTCTGAATCTCAGCCATGAGCTTCATTGAATCCACAGCCTCAATCATTGAGATATAGGGAGCGATGTATTTCACCTTATTGGTTTGCAAGTGTCCGATGAAATGCCACTGAATGTCGTCAGGCATTTCGCTCACCTTCCGTTGCAGTTCCTGCACTTGGCTTTCCCCAAAGACGCGTTGGCCTTCCTCGTAAGCTGCCTGCAAGTATTCAGAAGGGTGAAACTTGCTGATGGCCACAAGTTTCACTGTAGGCGGAAGATTGTCCATCACTTCCCGGATGTTATTCTTTACGTCGTAATCCAACATCTCGTCACCTCCTTCGATCCTTATTGTTGCTCGTATTCGGGCTTGTCGTTCTTTTCCTTCTTCTTGTATTCGAACACGTCCATGAGAGTGGTTTCGTTGACTGACACTATGACATAGTCAACCATCGATTGAGACATTATCTCGTCGATGCTCTTAACGGCACCGTTTAGTGTTCCTGCGTTGACAAGATAGTTGACTGTCGAGCGTTTCTCTTTCTGTGTCTTTTCATCGAGCGTGATGAATGCCAACTTAGCCTTATACCAGCGGTCGGCGTTGTCGCTATCGGCAAAGAATATCTCTCCGTATGGCGCTATCTTTATGTCAGCTACATCGAATTCCCCACTTACATATGATGACATCTCTTCGGTGATTCGCTCTTCTGCCTCGCTGAAAGAGAGTGCGTCAACGACATAGTTTTCAGTAACTTTTTTCTGCATTCCGTCTTCCATGGTTTTCTCGTAACGAATGCGGCATTCAAACCAAATAGCAGTTCTACTTCTCATAATAGTTTCTTACTTGTTGTTTATTTATGTATTTTCTTTATTTCAATTCTTTCTTTTTCTTGTTGGCAATTCTCTCTACGATTTCAGAAGCTATTCGTTGGCTTTTGGCTCCAGATATTGCCGTCTGGCTTGCAATTTTCTCTTGTGCCTTGCTTAGTTCCTCAAGGGTTTTCTGGCTTGTCGCCATAAATTTCTTTTCGTTGAAGCCCATATTGTTTACATTATATAGCTTAGAGAGAATCCTGTCGGCCTCGAGCTCAAAGCGCTTCCTGAATATTTCCTCTGCCTTTTTCTCGTATTCTGCCATTTTCTTCTGTTGCTCGGGTGTGAGCTGTGAGGCAGTGTCATTGGCTATGAAGCCGAGTTCGGTTGCAGGGTTGAAACCATCATCAAGGTCCATCTCCGGTTCCTGAGGTGCTGGCTTTACATATTCCATTTCGTTCTGCTCGGGAACGATAGTGAAATAAGTCCCAACTATGAACAAGGCTGCGAATGCCGCTACAACAAACAAGACGGCAGAGTGCATTGCCGAATTCAGCCTTGACAAAGCCTTTTCCATATCTTCTACAGAGTTATACCTGTCTTCCGGAAGTTCTGAAATGGCTTTCTTGACTACCTTTTTCACCGCCAACGGCATACTGCCCAATGAATAGAGGCTTTCGATGAGCTTTCCTATTGAATAGACGTCGCAGCGTTCATCAACAGTTCCTTTTTCCAATACCTCAGGAGCGACAAACTCTTTCATGTCGCCAAAAAAGGCTTGCTGGTCGGTTATGCTTTTGTAGAAAGAGCCATGGTTAAGCAGGAACACTTGTGAGTCGCCTTTCCTGACCAACACGTTGCGAGGGTCGAAACATTCATGGAAAATATTCTGACCATTAAGTTCCTTGGTCGCTTCGAAAATGCTCTTTAGAAGGTTGTTCGTGAAGTCTTGACGGGCAACCAGGGACGGGTTGTCGTTGAGTAGTTGTGCCAAGGTAAGATATACACCTCTTTCTATAATAATAGTTTTAACGCTATTGATTGCGGTGTCGTCCTTACCAAGCATAAAATGGAGCTGGCGTTGTGGTTTTAACACTGAAAGCGCCTTTAGCTCATACTTTAGGCTTTCACAGAAAATGATGTTGTCAGACAAATCGTCCCTTACATCAATGACGTTCTGATATTTCCCGTCAACATTCCTTTTAACCAGCTTTCCCAAAAGCAGGCAAGAAAATGTGCCTGTTTCCTGGTCACGTATCGACAAAAGTTCGTCAAAGTTCATTTTCTACTTTAGATATTGAAATTTAATTGGCTACAAAAGTAAGACTTTTTGCTGAAATCAGCGAAGGTATTGCGAAAAAATATGTTAATTTGTGTGATTTTGCTCATAAAATGACATTATTTTGATTTTTTTCGTTTTCACTTTGCTGATTGTCAATTAATAGTATTACCTTTGCAGTCGAATAATAATAAATAAGAAAAAATGCCCGAAATATCTGTCCGCGGTTTAGAGATGCCCGAGTCGCCAATCAGGAAGCTCGCACCTCTTGCAGCCGCTGCCAAGCAACGTGGGACAAAGGTCTATCATCTGAATATTGGCCAGCCTGACCTTCCTACGCCACAAGTAGGTTTAGATGTACTGAAGCACATCGACCGAAACATTCTTGAATACTCGCCGTCACAGGGTATTCAGAGTTACAGAGAGAAACTCGTCAACTACTACCGACGATACGATATCAATGTTGACGCGGAAGATATCATCATCACCTCGGGAGGTAGTGAGGCGGTGTTGTTTGCATTCATGTCATGCCTAAACCCAGGCGACGAGATAATTGTGCCTGAACCCGCATATGCGAACTATATGGCTTTCGCCATTTCGGCAGGAGCACGCATACGCACCATAGCCACAACTATCGACGAAGGATTTTCGCTGCCAAAAGTGGAAAAGTTTGAAGAGCTTATCAATGACCGCACGCGGGCCATCATGATTTGCAATCCAAACAATCCTACGGGGTATCTCTATACTCGACGCGAAATGAACCAAATACGCGACCTTGTTAAGAAGTACGACCTTTACCTCTTCTCTGACGAGGTTTATCGTGAATACATCTACACCGGTTCGCCTTATATTAGCGCATGCCATCTTGAAGGCATACAGCAGAACGTCATACTCATTGACTCAGTGTCGAAACGTTATTCGGAATGCGGAATACGCATCGGTGCCCTCATCACAAAGAACGAGGAAGTGAGAAAGGCTGTCATGAAGTTCTGCCAAGCGCGTCTTTCACCACCTCTTATAGGACAACTCGTCGCTGAGGCATCCCTTGACACTCCAGAAGAATACCTGCGCGATGTTTACGACGAATATGTAGAAAGGAGAAAGTGCCTTATCGACGGACTTAACCGCATACCCGGAGTCTATTCGCCCATACCGATGGGAGCATTCTATACTGTCGCCAAGTTGCCGGTTGACGACAGCGAGAAGTTCTGCCGATGGTGTCTTGCTGAGTTTGAGTATGAGGGTGAAACCGTGATGATGGCTCCCGCCTCAGGATTCTATACTACTCCAGGGGCAGGATATAATCAGGTCAGAATAGCATATGTGCTGAAGAAGGATGACCTTAACCGGGCTCTTGTGGTGCTACAAAAAGCCCTTGAGGCTTATCCAGGAAGAGTCTTGGAATAAGAAGACCGAAAAGAAAGTATGAATTTCCCTTATTTCATAGCCAAAAGATTATATCGTGACAAGGGCGACAAGCGCAAGGTAAGTCGTCCCGCCATACACATTGCCACTATAGGAGTGGCAACAGGCTTGGCTGTCATGATACTGACAGTTGGAGTGGTGCTTGGATTCAAGCATACCATACGTGACAAGGTAATAGGATTTGGCAGCCATATACAGGTTGCCAATTTCCTTGCTATGCAAACAACAGACTCCTACCCGATATGCATTGACGACAGCCTGATAAACGTCATAAAGAACATTAAAGGTGTCAAGCACGTGGAACGGTTCACTGTTGCACAGGGAATACTAAAAACCGACAATGACTTCCTCGGAATAGCCTTTAAGGGAGTGGCGGAAGACTACGACTGGACTTTTATCAGAAAGAACCTCGTGGACGGAGACATTCCAAAGTTCAGCAGCACGAAGGCTTCCAACAAGTTGCTCATCTCAACAAACACAGCCTCAACCTTAAAGCTGAAAACGGGTGACAAAATATTCGGTTATTTCGTCAGTGAACACGGAGTGAAGGCAAGAAGGTTCACTATTGCAGGAATATATGAAACAAACATGAGCCAATTTGATAATGCGATGTGTTTCACCGACCTATATACGGCAGGCAAGGTGAACAACTGGCTTGAAGGACAATGTTCTGGTGCAGAGCTGACTGTCAACGATTTCACGAGGCTCGAAGAAACTGCCCTGAACGTGGTGAAAAAGGTGAACCGTAAGTCCGACCGCTATGGCGACATCATAACATCGCAAACAGTATTTGAAGTATATCCTCAAATTTTCTCCTGGCTTTCGCTTCTCGACATCAACGTATGGATAATTCTTGTACTCATGATATGCGTGGCAGGCTTCACGATGATTTCAGGACTTCTCATTATCATTCTCGAACGCACCCAGATGATAGGCACACTTAAGGCACTTGGTGCCACGAACTCAACAGTCCGCCACACATTCCTTTGGTTCGCGGTATTCGTTATCGGACGAGGTATTCTCATCGGTGATGTTGCGGCATTCCTGCTCATAACCATTCAAAAGACCACAGGCATCATCAGTCTCGACCCTTCGACTTATTATGTCAGCGAGGCCCCAATTGAAATAAACATTCCGGCTTTCGTACTGTTGAATATTGTCACTCTCGTTGTGAGTGTCGTTATACTTATAGCCCCAAGCTATCTGATTTCCCACATTAGCCCATCCAAGTCAATAAGATACGAATAATCAGCCAAATGATAGTCTAAAAGACGAAAAAAGTGTCATTTACAGAAAAAAATCAAGCATGAAAGAAAGTTTTTGCACAAAAAGTTTGGAAATGTGCAGATAAACAATTATCTTTGCACAAAATTTCAATATTTGTGCAATGAATACATATCACAATTTCAATTCTTATATAGAAAACAGCATTAAGGACAACTGGGATCTCGATGCCTTGACCGACTACAAAGGCATCACTTTGCAATATCACGACGTGGCAAGGAAAATCGAGAAACTCCACATCCTCTTTGAGAACAGTGGAGTGAAGAAAGGAGACAAAATAGGTCTCTGCGGACGAAATTCCGCCCATTGGGCAGTTGCCTTCTTTGCCACTCTCGCATACGGGGCAGTGGCAGTACCCATACAGAACGAGTTCAAACCAGAACAAATTTACAATATTGTAAACCACAGTGAGGCAAAACTCCTTTTTGTAGGCGACTTCGTGGCAAAGGAAATTCATCCTGAAGAAATGCCGGGACTTGAAGGCATTATCAATATTCCCGATTATTCACTGATGCTTTCACGTTCAGAAAAACTCACCTACGCCCGTGAACATCTCAATGAAATGTTCGGACGCCGTTTCCCGCGTTGTTTCCGAAAGGAAGACGTTAGCTACCATGTAGCAGAAGCGGAAGAACTAGCAATTATCAACTACACGTCAGGAACAACAGGTTTTTCCAAAGGGGTGATGTTGCCTTATCGTGCAATATGGGGCAATCTTGACTTCTGTCTGGAAGCAATAGGCACCAAAATACCCTGTAACAGCCCTGTACTGAGCATACTGCCTATGGCTCACATGTATGGAATGCTTGTGGAATTCATCTTCTCCTTTGTCCATGGTTGTCACATTTTCTTCCTCACCCGTCTTCCATCCCCTGCAGTAATTGCCCAAGCGTTTGCAGACATCAAGCCTGCAATTGTGATTTCCGTACCCCTTGTAGTGGAAAAAATTATCAGGAAACACGTCTTCCCAAAAGTGCAGAACAACATGGTTCGCCTGTTGTTCAATATGCCTGTGATAAACAAGAAGGTAAAGCAACGCATTTGTGACCTTGTGCTACAGGCCTTCGGAGGAAAAGCGTATGAGGTCGTTGTCGGCGGTGCTGCCCTTAACCAGGAAGTGGAGCTATTCCTAAAAAGTATTGACTTCCCGATCACCGTTGGTTACGGAGCGACGGAATGTGCCCCGTTAATCACGTTCTCCGATTATACCGACTTTGTACCCGGCAGCTGCGGTACTCCCGTAAAGCACATGGAAGTAAAAATACTAAGTTCCGACCCGGAGAATATCCCTGGAGAAATTGTGGCAAGAGGGACTAATGTGATGCACGGGTATTACAAGAATCCTGAGGCAACGGCAGAAGTGCTTGACAAAGACGGATGGTATCACTCAGGTGACCTTGCAACCATGTCGGCTGACGGTCATGTATTTATTCGTGGACGCATAAAAAACATGCTTCTTGGAGCCAATGGACAGAATGTCTATCCGGAGGAAATCGAAGACAAGCTCAATTCAATGGCATTGGTCAATGAAAGTTTGATACTCCAAAAAGGAGACAAGCTCGTAGCATTGGTCTATCCAGACTTTGAAGAGGCTAAAACAATGGGGCTTAACGACAATGACATAATGGAAGTGATGGAACAGAACAGAAAGGACCTAAACTCCCAGATACCTCCATTCTGTTCCATATCAGCAGTCAAGATACATAACGAGGAGTTTGCCAAGACACCTAAGAAGAGCATCAAACGATACCTTTACAAAGACATTTTATAAATAATACAGATTAATCTATGGAACAAGTGCCTTGTTTTAATGAAATCATAGAACGCAGCATTGTCGAGAATTGGAATCTCGACGCGTTGACAGACTACAAAGGAGCCACATTGCAATTCCACGACGTGGCTAGGAAAATTGAAAAGTTGCACATCTTGTTCGAAAACGGCGGTGTTAAACCTGGAGACAAAATTGCGCTTTGCGGAAGAAACAGCGCCAACTGGGCAGTGGCATTCCTTGCCACGCTCACCTATGGAGCTATTGCTGTGCCAGTGTTGCATGAGTTCACACCTGAGCAAATCCATAACATAGTCAACCATAGTGAGGCCAAGATTCTTTTCGTGGGAGATGTGGTAGCCACTCAAGTTGACGGAACAAAAATGCCGAACCTCGAAGGAATAATCAACATTCCGGATTATTCGCTCGCCTTGTCCAGAACCGATAAGCTGACATACGCCCGCGAGCACCTCAACGAGATGTTCGGCAAGAAATATCCCAAATATTTCCGTAAGCATCACGTAAGCTACTATAAGGAAAAGAATGGTGACGAATTGGCACTCATCAACTACACTTCAGGCACGACCGGTTTCTCTAAGGGGGTCATGATACCTTATCGTGCACTTTGGGGAAACTACGATTTTGCGGAACAAGTGCTTGGGAAAGTGGTGAAGAAGAGCGACTGCGTGATAAGCATCCTGCCTATGGCACACATGTATGGCATGGCATTTGAGTTCATATTCGAGTTCCTGCACGGATGCCACATCTATTATCTTACACGTATTCCCTCGCCAGCAATTATCGCCCAGGCTTTTACTGACGTTAAGCCTTCCATCATCATTGCCGTACCTCTCATCATTGAGAAAATCATCAGAAAAAAAGTGTTCCCGAAGCTGCAAAACAACAAGGTGCGCTTATTGTGGAACTTGCCTGTTATAAACAAGAAGCTGCAGCAACGCATCTGCGAACAAGTGAAAAAGGCCTTCGGCGACCAATTCTATGAAATCATTATTGGAGGAGCCGCATTCAACCATGAAGTTGAAATGTTCCTAAAGAGCATAAACTTCCCGTTCACTGTCGGATATGGTGCAACAGAGTGCGCCCCGATTATCTGCTATTCCGACTACCACTCTTTTGTTCCCGGAAGCTGTGGACGCGCCGTTGTTCATATGGAAGTGAAGATTGACAGTCCCGACCCACAGAATGTAGCAGGAGAAATCCTTACACGAGGCACAAACGTAATGCTTGGCTATTACAAGAATCCGGAAGCTACATCGCAAACCATTGACAAGGACGGATGGTATCACACCGGCGATCTTGGCACAATGGACAGCGAAGGTAACGTCTTCATACGTGGCCGTTCAAAGAACATGCTTCTTGGTGCAAACGGACAGAACATATATCCTGAGGAAATCGAGGATAAGTTGAACTCTATGCAGATGATACTTGAAAGTGTCGTGGTGCAACGCGATACAAAACTTGTGGCTATAGTCCATCCGGATATGGATGCACTTCACGACCTTGGACTCCGTGACAATGACATCATACAGATGATGGAACAAAACCGACAGCTTGTCAACGAACAATTGCCGGCTTATTGCAAAATAGCTGAAATAGAAATAAATAAGCATGAGTTTGAGAAGACTCCCAAGAAAAGCATTAAGCGCTATCTGTATTCTTAATAGCACAACTATTACAAGTTAAGTATTAGGAGTTTAAGTAGTTTTGACTAAACCAGTGTCTTAACTTCTTAAACTCCTAATATTGAAATAACTTATTTTACATAGAAATCTATGAGGCGTTGAAGTGCTTGCTGACAAACAGGACAGAAATCCTTGCACTCGTTGGTGCGCATACGGCAGTTTTGCACTCCTCTCCATACGCCTTTACTTTGGTAACCGCCTCCTTCAATCAATCCCGCCTTTCCTTGGTCAATCAAGTTTTGCCACTTTTGGCTAAAGTCTGCTTTGGTCGTAATATTCGGCTCCCATGGTTCTGTATCGCTGAAATACATTGGGTCGGTATCGGCATATTCGTATTCATCGGCAAGAGCACCAAAACTGTGTCCGAACTCATGAACCACGACAGGAAGGAAATGTGGCCCTTTCGTATATGAAAGATTATAGGAATTATATATTCCACCTCCACCATACTGCTCCGTGTTTACCAGTACGATAATGTGTTCGTATGGAGCGCCTGCAAGTTCGTCATGAAGGCGCTTTAGGTTAAGCGTGGTCAAGTAGCGGTTGCTGTAGAACGTATCGAAATGGGAACCGAGAGCAGTGTTTTTCCAGTCAAGTTTGTGAGGTGTACTTGTCCCTTCCTGTTTTGATTCCGATTCCACGCAAACGATGTTGAACGACTGCTTCATCCTTTTGAACGGCTCATGGTCAAAAAGGGCATTGGTAGCTTTATGTGCATCATTGACAAATGAGTCCATCTGGTCTTTGGTATATCCTTCCGCAACGTATGCAATATGAATACAGTTGGTTGTGTCGGCAGCTTTTTGAATTGTGACATATTTATTGTTTGGAACATCAATGGTTCTAATTAGGATATCAGAAGGGTTTACTGTATGGCACATTGAGGCAAAAGTCTTGCGGTGATAGTCAAACAATTCCACCTTTATGTTAACAGTATTCTTTGGGAAAGGAACAAGAAAGACGTTCTCAAAAGACTTGGGAGTGTTTTTTGACTCTTCACTTGTCAACCATTCCTGAAAAAGAGTGGAAAAGGAATGCCGGTAAATAACGTCTCCACTAACAGAATCGGTGACTGTAATCTGACCGTTGCCCTCGTATGGCAGTTGGTTAAGCCGCTTGCGGCGTCCATACCAATGCTTGATTTTTACGAGTTTGTCAACATAAAGTCCCTGCCTGGTTCTGTCGCCGGCAAAGATGTAATCGAGACGCAGTGTATTGTCGGTAAAATAATCGTCAAAGTTCTGCGCATCTGTTGTGACGCAGCATAAAAGCGTCACTATGAACAATACAGTTTTATTAGCTTTCATAAAAGGGATATTAAAGTTTTTACGTATTCACGTCGCCAGTCGTTATCATGCAACACCTGTTGGTCGTATTTGAGTATGTCTATGTCTATTGACACTTGCGTTTGATCATGTTCCCGTAGTCTGCCAAGGTCACGTTCAATTTGCTTGATACTTATCTCAAGTTCTTCAAGGCTCATGTCGGTCGTGCCAGTGACAATCTGATTGTGAAAGGGTGGTGATATTATGCCAACCGGTTCTGTTTCCAATACTGGTGACATTTTGCAGACCATTATCAGTTTTCTACATTGAGTGAGTGCCTGTCCAAGTTTTTCTTTGCTGTCGCCGGTGTTTGAACCAAAGGCAAGCATTATTTCATGTCCTTTCATTCCATCATTTATTCAACGAGACCCTACTACCAGAATAGCAGGGTCCCATGATTATTGATATTGTCAGTCGTTCATTGACAGAAGAAACTCTTCGTTGCTGCGTGTCTTGACAAGACGATCCCTTACGGTGTTCATCGCTTCTATAGGATTCATTTCACTGAGGAAATTCCTCATTATCCACATTCTCTTGAGAGTAGTGTCATCATGAAGCAGGTCGTCGCGTCTGGTGCTGGACTGGATGAGATTGACAGCAGGGAATATTCGCTTGTTGCTTAGCATTCGGTCAAGCTGCAGTTCCATATTTCCTGTACCCTTGAACTCCTCAAAGATAACTTCATCCATCTTTGATCCAGTGTCAATGAGTGCAGTGGCAATAATGGTAAGCGAGCCGCCGTTCTCGATATTTCTCGCTGCGCCAAAGAATCTCTTAGGCTTTTGCAGGGCATTAGCGTCAACACCACCGGTGAGCACTTTTCCGCTTGCGGGGCTCACAGTGTTATAAGCTCTTGCAAGACGAGTTATAGAATCGAGGAAGATGACAACATCATGTCCACATTCAACCATTCGTTTCGCTTTTTCCAGGACGATACCTGCAATTTTCACGTGTCTGTCTGCAGGTTCGTCAAATGTGGAGGCAATGACCTCTGCGTTTACTGTTCGGCTCATGTCGGTGACTTCCTCTGGGCGCTCGTCAATAAGCAGCATCATGAGGTAAGCCTCGGGATGGTTAGCAGCTATGGCGTTGGCAATGTCCTTCATGAGAATTGTCTTTCCTGTCTTTGGTTGTGCCACGATGAGCGCACGTTGTCCTTTACCGATAGGTGAGAAAAGGTCAACAATTCGTGTACTGGGATTTGTTGTTGCACGGTCTCCACACAAGTTGAATTTTTCCTCAGGGAAGAGTGGTGTGAGGTGTTCGAATGACACTCTGTCACGCACTTCCTGTGGATTGCGTCCGTTGATTTTGTTGACTGTGCTAAGTGCGAAATACTTCTCATTGTCATGCGGTGGGCGCACGAAGCAGTCAACGACATCGCCGGTTTTGAGTCCGTATTTCTTTATCTGTTGCGGGGAAACATAAATATCATCAGGCGACGACAGGTAGTTGTAGTCGCTTGAACGGAGGAAGCCATATCCATCCGTAATAATCTCAAGCACACCATTTCCCTCAATAATATCTGTGAAGTCATACTCCTGTTCAACAATATCCTCAGTGGAGTCAATAATCGCTGTCATCGGTTCGGCAGCTTGGTCGTTATGTACTGACGGTCTGTCAAATATGTCAAGCTGTGGTATAGCCTCGCTGTCTTCTATAGGAAGGTCAACAACGACAATAAAGTCAGTACCGTCGCCAGGGTCACCATCCCACGGTGTGTCAACCGAAGTTATATGTTCTTCGACATCTGTTTGTGGAAGCTCATTGCTTTGATTGAATTTTTCCTGAAGTTTCTCCATTCCCATGCTGTCAATGTTGAAATTATCATCAGGTTCTCTTTCAAACACGGCCTCTGGAACTTCAATTATGTCCTCTTGCATATTCTGACTTTCATCTGTCTCTATTTCTCTTACAGCCTCCACCTCTGGAGTATCAACGTCATCTTGCATTTCTTCATTTGCAGGTTCGGTCATACTCTCATTGGCTTCTGCTTGCTTTGCGGCCTCAATGGCAGCAAGTTCAGCTTTAGACTTTCGTCCACGGCGTTTGGGTGTTTTTGTTTCAATGACGGTGTCAGGAGTTGACGTCGTTTCCGTTTTGTCGAAAAGCTCCAATTGACCATTCTCTTGGACGTTTCCTCTTGCGACATCAAAGTTTTCTCCATCTGTGCCTTTCACAGTATATACCTTGTCTTTATCTTTCTTTTGTATCCTTGTTCTTTTCTTTTTTGTAGTATCCTTGACGGCGGCCGAGTTTTCGGCAGCTTTGTCAAGAATGGCATATATAACTGATTCTTTTTCGTCGCTTGGTGTTACTTTCACTCCCAAGCTGTCTGCAATGCCCACTAAAGCTGCATTGTCCATTGATTCTAATTCTTCTTTCGTGTACATATTATTATATGTTCATATAAATGTTCAAAATATGATTTGGGGATACGTTTCCCGGTTTATAGGGAAACGTGTGTATGTTAAAACCGTTGCAAAGTTAGGAAAAATTCAACAAACTTGCAAATTATTCGGCATTTTTTTGTTTATTATCTGCAGTTTTCTTCTTTCTTGGATGGTTTTTCCGTGCTTTGCCCTTGTTTTCTGTCGTTTTTTGCTCATTGTTTACTGTTTTTTTATTGGTCTTGTGGCCTTTGCCGTTTCGTTTGTGACGTTTTCCGTTACGTCTCGGTGAGTCCTTCTGTCCGGGATTGTATTCAGGTCCCTCGCCGAGTCCTTCCGGCAGTGTTACTTTTTCTACTGTTTTTTCAATAAAACGCTCTATGCGGCCAAACAGATACATGTCAGCTTCACTAACGAGGGTTATGGCCTCACCGTCCCGGTCAGCCCTTGCTGTTCTTCCTATGCGATGGACATAGTCCTCGGGGTCCCGCGGAACGTCGTAGTTTATTACCATTTCTATATCGTCAATGTCGATGCCTCGTGACACTATGTCAGTAGCGACGAGTACATTAGCCTGTCCGGACTTGAACCGGAACATCACCTCGTCGCGCTCCTGTTGTGTCAAGTCACTGTGCATTTGACAGCAGTTGACTCCCATTTGCCTGAGCTGGCGGGCAATTTCTTTCACCTTTTCTTTCTTTCCTGAGAAGAGGATGACACGGTTGAGCTTATTGTCCTTAAAGAGGTGTCTGATAATTCCAATCTTTTGGGCTTCATGGCAAACATAAGCCATCTGATGTATTTTCTCGGCGGGTTTGCTTACAGCTATCTTTACCTCGACAGGGTCGTTGAGAATACTTTTGGCAAGTGCCTGTATCTTGTCAGGCATAGTAGCTGAGAACATTATCGTCTGTCGGTTTTGGGGAAGCAGCTTTACTATTTGCATGATGTCGTCGCTAAATCCCATATCAAGCATACGGTCAGCTTCGTCGAGAATGAAAAAACTGACACGGCTAAGGTCAACATTCCCCATCCTGATGTGACTTAAAAGTCGTCCTGGGGTTGCTATCACCACGTCCGCACCCATCTTCAGACTTTTCATTTCCTGGTCATAACGTGTTCCGTCGTTGCCGCCATATACGGCAACACTGCTCACTCCATTAAGGTAATAGCCAAATCCCTGCATCGCCTGGTCAATCTGCTGGGCAAGTTCTCTTGTTGGCGACATGATGACACAGTTGATGGCATCCTGTGGATAGCCTCCATCATCGAGCATACTAAGCACGGGCAGCAAATATGCGGCAGTTTTCCCTGTTCCTGTCTGTGCTATACCAATGACATCATGGTAGTCGAGAATCTCTGGTATGCAACCTTCCTGTATTGGTGTACACTCTTCAAAACGCATGTCATACAGTGCGTCAAGAATATTGTCGTTGAGATATGTTTCTTCGAATTTCATCAGTTTGGTGCTTTCTTATAACAATAATATGCAATTGCGAAATAGAGGATATTCGGTATCCACGCTGCCAATATCGGCGGTGTGTCCGCATTGATAGCGAAGGTGGAACTGATAGTTTGCAGTAGGATGTAGGAGAAGCTCAACGCCATTCCGATGCCAAGATAAAGCCCCATGCCTCCCTTTCTTTTCCTTGCTGACAGGCTGGCTCCGATGATTGTAAGAATAAACGACGCAAAACATGCCGCTATGCGTTTGTGGTATTCCACTTCATACTGAACGACATTGCTTGAGCCACGGTCTTTCTGCTTTGATATGTATCGAAGAAGCTCAGGGCTTGTGAATGTCTCCTGCTGTCCCTTGCTGAAAACGAGGTCCATCGGCTCCATCATCACGAGAGTGTCGATTTCCTGTCCCGACTTTATATGCTCTCTCATTCCTTTCAGTGTCCTTATCTTGTAGTTGATAGCCCTCCATTGGTACCGGCTGTCGGAAATGGTATCATACTTGATGACATTTGCCGTCATGTGGCTTACCAGTTTCTTGTTTTCAAACTTGTCCAATGAGAATCCATAGCCAGTTTTTGTCACGTCGTCATACTGTTGTATATAGGCGATGATTCCCGGTCCGACTTGAAGCTGGACATTTGATGCCGACGTGTTTTTCTTGTTGTTTTTGTAAAGCGACTCGAACTCATGACGGATGACGGTACCTTTTGGTATTACATACGCACCCAAAGTGAAGTTTAGAACAGAGATAAGCGCAGCAGAAATCATATAAGGCCGCATCAGTCTCTTGAATCCCATGCCACATGCCAACATTGCAATGATTTCAGAATTGCCTGCCAGCTTGGAGGTGAAGAAAATGACAGCTATGAATACGAAAAGCGGACTGAAAAGGTTTGCGAAATATGGTACGAAGTTCGCATAGTAGTCGAACACTATGGCACGAAGAGGGGCGTGATTGGTCGTGAACTTTGCCAAGTTCTCATTGACATCAAATACTATTGATATCGATATGATAAGAATAATCGAATAGATATATGTACCTATAAACTTCTTTATCAGGTATCTGTCAACTCGTTTGACATAACGGGAAGGAAGCCATATAATCGGGAACAAGAGCTTTCCCAATCCCTTCCTTATGGTTCTGCAAGCATGTAGGAACCGATGGTGTTTACGAATGTTTTTATACTTCATAAATCATTGATATGACATCAGTTAAATACGTTTTCCTAAATCTTCTATTATACCGTTCTTCCACCTTGTGAAATCGCCGGAAATAATATGTCGTCGGGCATCTTTGACAAGACGAAGATAAAAAGCCAGGTTATGGATACTCGCAATCTGAAGTGCAAGCAGTTCCTGTGCCTTAAACAGGTGATGGAGGTAGGCCTTGGTGTAGATGCGGTCAACGTCGCAGCCATCAGGATCAATGGGCGAGAAGTCATCCTCCCATTTTTTGTTACGGATGTTTATCGTTCCCTGGTAAGTGAAAAGCATGGCGTTACGCCCGTTTCTTGTAGGCATCACACAGTCGAACATGTCAACACCTCTTTCTATTGCCTCAAGGATGTTCTGTGGTGTTCCTACTCCCATCAGATAACGAGGCTTGTCCTTGGGAAGTATTTCGTTCACCACTTCCACCATCTCGTACATGACCTCTGTCGGTTCGCCCACAGCAAGTCCACCGATGGCATTGCCGTCAGCCCTTTTGTCCGCAACATATTTTGCGGCATCTTGACGCAAGTCCTTAAACGTACATCCCTGGACAATGGGGAATAAGGACTGGTCGTAACCGTAGAGTGGGGTAGTCTCTCCGAAACGCTTTATGCAGCGGTCGAGCCATCTTTGGGTGAGCTGAAGGCTCTTTTTGGCATACTGGTAGTCGCTCTTTCCTGGAGGGCATTCGTCAAATGCCATTATTATGTCTGCACCAATGACACGCTGTGTGTCCATAACATTCTCCGGTGTGAAAAAGTGTTTCGACCCGTCGATATGAGACCTGAACTCACATCCATCCTCACGCAGTTTTCTTATACCAGTGAGTGAGAAAACCTGAAAGCCGCCTGAATCTGTCAGTATTGGCCGTTCCCACCCGTTAAACCCGTGCAGTCCTCCAGCTTTTTTCAATATGTCAAGTCCTGGTCGCAGGTATAGATGATAAGTGTTGCCCAATATTATTTGGGCGTTAATCTGCTCACGCAATTCTGAGAAATGGACACCCTTTACACTGCCGCAAGTGCCGACAGGCATGAATATTGGAGTTTCTATCTGCCCGTGGGCGGTTGTAATAAGTCCTGCCCTTGCCTCAGAACTACTGTCTGTATATTGCAACTCAAAGTCCATTGCTCTCGTTTTTATTATCTTCTTCGATTTCAAACACTTGTGGATTCTTCACCAACTCGTCAGTGAGTGCAAAGTCCCATACGTCCTTCACGTTTTCCACATAATGAAAATTTACTCCTTTGAGGTATATTTCCGATATTTCCCCGATGTCCTTTGCATTATCCTTACATAGCATGATATCAGTGATTCCCGCACGTTTAGCCGCGAGAATTTTTTCCTTGATACCTCCAACGGGCAATACTTTTCCTCTCAGCGTGATTTCACCTGTCATAGCCACATTAGCCCTCACTTTTCTCTGTGTCAAAGCCGATGCTATTGATGTGGCTATCGTTATTCCTGCTGAAGGTCCGTCTTTGGGTGTTGCACCTTCAGGCACATGGATGTGTATATTATAGTTGTCGAATATCCTGTAGTCAACATTTATTTGTTCTGCATGTGACTTCACATATTCCAGCGCGAGCACTGCCGACTCTTTCATCACGTCGCCGAGATTTCCTGTCAGTGTCAGCTTTGCGCCCTTTCCCTTGCTAAGGCTGGTCTCGATAAACAGGATTTCCCCACCTACGCTTGTCCAAGCCAATCCTGTCACGACTCCTGCATAGTCATTGCCTTGGTATATGTCACGATAATAAGGCGGTTTGCCGAGAAGGGTTTCTATTTCAACCGGTGTGATTTTCTCAAATGGCATTATGCCTTCGCTGGCATAGCCAAGGGCGAGCTTACGCAACGCTTTGTCAATATTTTTCTCAAGCTGTCTTACTCCGCTTTCCCGTGTGTACTGTTCTACTATTTTCTCAAGGGCTGTCTTAGTGAACGAAATTCTGCCTTTCTTCTTCAGTCCTGTCGCTTCGAGTTTTTTCGGAACAAGATGACGCTTGGCTATTTCTATCTTCTCTTCTGTGATATAGCCTGAAACCTCAATGATTTCCATACGGTCGAGTAGGGGACGGGGTATGGTGTTCAGGTCGTTCGCGGTAGCTATAAACAGTATCTTCGACAAGTCGTAATCCACGTCAAGGTAGTTGTCATGGAAGGCATTGTTCTGCTCAGGGTCAAGAACTTCGAGAAGTGCCGACGAAGGGTCTCCGTTATGATTGTTTGTCGAAACTTTGTCAATCTCGTCAAGCACAACCACCGGATTGGAAGTGCCGGCTTTCAATAAGCTCTTGATAATCCTTCCTGGCATTGCCCCGATGTATGTGCGACGGTGACCTCTAATCTCTGCCTCGTCGTGCACGCCTCCGAGTGATATTCTCACATACTTGCGGCGAAGCGAGTCTGCAATACTTTTTCCAAGACTTGTCTTACCGACTCCTGGAGGTCCGTACAGGCACAGGATAGGCGACTTAAGGTCGTTTCTAAGACTCAGTACCGCTATATATTCCAGAATGCGCTCCTTGACTTTCTCCATTCCAGAATGCGCTTTGTCAAGAACTTTCGTTGCTCTTTTCAAGTTATGGTCATCTTTTGTGACAGTGCTCCACGGCAGGTTTGCCAATGTCTCAAGATATACTCTCTGCACGTTATATTCAGGAGATTGCTGAGGTAATTGGTCGAGTTTTCCCACTTCCCTCCTGAACATTTCCACCACATTGTCCGGAGCTCCTTTGCGTAAAATGGTATGCCACAGCTCTTCATGGTCGGGATTCATCTCGCCATTATTGATTTCAGCCTGCAAGTTCTTTATCTGCTGCTGCAGAAAATAGTTTCGCTGCTGTTGGTCAATGTCGTTCCGGGTCTTTTCCCTAATATTTCGCTTTAATTCCTGCAGTTTCAATTCCCTTGTGACAATACGCATCAGCTCAAACAACCTTTCCTTGTATTCTGAAATAGCCAGCAATTCCATTTTGTCATTCAGGTCGAAAAGAAGGTTCGAACAGATATAGTTGACCTTCGCCACTTCATTGCTGATGTTGTTGACCGCATAAGCTGTCTCGTCAGGAATATCCTCGTTCAAATGTATGTATTTGGTGGCAAGTTTTGTCAAGTCCTCCAAACATGTGGAATATTCCTTGTCCTTTAGGGCAGGAAAGACTTCCGGGGCACTTTTGACATTCGCAACCATATATGGCTTTTCCTTCTCAATGTCAAGGACTTTTAACCTGCCAAATCCCTGTATGATGGCTGTCAATCCTCCACCAGGCAACTCTAACACTTTCAAAATGCGGGCATAAACGCCATAGTCGAATATGTCATTCCTCTCGGGAGTTTCCACGGAAGGGTCTTTTTGTGTGGCAACACCGATAACATCGCCCTTTTTCTCGTATTCCTTTACAAGTTTTATGCTTCCTGGGCGAGTGACAAATATTGTTGAAAGAACACAGGGGAAAATCACCACGTTACGTGTAACGAGGAGAGGAACCGAAGTGGGCATTTCATCACTATTCAACACTGGTATGATATCACCATCGACATCGGTTATCATTGAAAAGACATTGTTTTTATGATTTTGATCCATTGTTTCTTTTGTACAGATATTTTTATATAAGGAAAACCAATAGCAAGTCCTTAATACAATTGATGGCAACACCTAATTAGGATGCTGCCATCACGCTAATGGTATGTACGCCTGCAGGGGCTCGAACCCTGGACACCCTGATTAAGAGTCAGGTGCTCTACCAACTGAGCTACAAGCGCTCCACTTTGTTACTTGCTCTTTGTACGCCTGCAGGGGCTCGAACCCTGGACACCCTGATTAAGAGTCAGGTGCTCTACCAACTGAGCTACAAGCGCAAGGTAAACAAAACTTCATCATTGTACGCCTGCAGGGGCTCGAACCCTGGACACCCTGATTAAGAGTCAGGTGCTCTACCAACTGAGCTACAAGCGCAGTACGTTTCAGTTTTGCGGGTGCAAAGGTACTCATTTTTTTTCTAACCTCCAAATTTTTTCCTCTCTTTTTTCAAAAAAACTTGTCAGACCTTTCTTTTTTACTTAAGTTTCGCTAGTTTTCAACTTGCGAATAGTTGACGAGTTGACAAGTTGACGAGTTAACAAGTTATTACTCTTACAGCTGTTTTGCGGTTGGACCATTACTCTATTTATCATAACGTCTATTATAATATTTCAATTTCTTAAATGTTAAAAACTACAAAATCAGATAATTATTATTAGTATTTTTGTAAGTTTTTCAAAGAAAAGTACTATATTTGCAAGACAATCGAATAAATATAAAACTCTTACGACATTTATGAAACATAGAATTCTACTTTTCTCTGCACTAATGCTTGTTTTGCCGATAAAGGCTCAAAGGTATGTCGGAGGCGACATTTCAAATCTCACTTCTAACAAGGCATGCAACCCGACTTACTACGACTTCGACGGCAATGTCACCGAACCTCTTGAACTGTTCAAGCAACAACAGCTCAACGCCATGCGTGTCAGGCTTCATGTCAAGCCGTCTGATTATCCTAACAACGATAAAAACGCTTGTCAGGACCTTGAATACGTGAAGAAATTAGGAAAGGAAATCAAGGATGCAGGATTCAAGCTCATGCTCGACTTCCATTATTCCGACACTTGGGCTGACCCCAAAAAACAATGGACTCCAAAGCAATGGGAAAATCTCAGTGACACAGAACTTTACACAAAAATTTACGAATACACGAAGGATGCCCTTCAGCAAATGAAAGACGCTGGCGCTGAGCCAGAATTCATTCAGACGGGAAACGAGATTAGCTATGGCATGCTTTGGGGAAAGGAAGGCAGCAGCAACCTTAAACAGTGCTACATGGGCAACGGTTACGTTGAAGCCAACTGGAACCGTTTCACTACCTTGTTGTCAAAGGCCGTAAAGGCTTGCCGTGAAGTATGTCCGGAAGCAAAGGTTATTCTCCATACCGAACGTGTAGCAGCCCCGTCGGTCATGACCTTTTTCTACGACAAGATGAAAAGTGCCAATGTTGACTATGACATTATCGGTCTCAGCTACTATCCGATATGGCACAATAAAATATCAACTCTTGAGGATGCACTAAAACAACTTGAGGTGAAACATCCCGAGAAACAGATAATGATTGTTGAAACCGGGGCTTCCTACAAATGGTTGGATGACAAAAGGGATTACACACCTTCTTATTCCTTAGATGAAGCAGGTCAGAAGCAGTTTACCGACGAGCTCATCACCATGCTTAACAAGCACGAAAAAGTAGTAGGTCTGTTCTGGTGGTGGATGGACTATAACCCCTACCCCTACTCAACTACAAATATGGACAACTGGTGGTACGCCCCACTCTACAATGGCGATACGGGAAAACCGCTTGCCGCAATGAAGTCGCTAAAGAATTTCCTTCAGGGGACTTCGTCGGTCAACGGTGTCGAGACAGAGGCAAGTGAGGATGCGGGAGTGTGGTATAACGCTGCAGGCCAGCCTTCCGGCAACAATCCCCAGAAGCCTGGGATATATTTCAAGAAAGGGAAAAAACTCGTTGTAGTGAAAAAATAAGCCCTGCCTATCCCGCACTAAATAAAACAGTGCTGTTACGTGATTATTCCAAAGTAACAGCACTGTTTGTTTTTTTCCTAAAAGTGACCCGTTATTTCTCGAGCAAGGCAGAAGTTCTCACACGGCTTAGTGTTTCCGGTGTCATCTGCAAGAGGCTTGCGATATACACGAGCGGTGCGCGCAATACGAGCTGTGGATGCAGCTTGACGAGCTTTGTATAGCGGTCCTGTGCCGACTCAAAGCGCAACATGTCAGCGTAGATTTGACTGTCGATGAGCGACTCCTCAAGAATTTTCCTGTAGAGAATTTGGATGTTGACACTCTTCATCGCCACTTGCTCAAGAAGTTTTCTTGGCATGGCATATATTACGGTTGGTTCAAGTGCCATTATCTGCAGTTTTGTAGGCTCTTCCTTGAATAGGCTTTCTATACACATGACGATGCTGTTTTCCACTGCCATGTGTTCTGTCAGTTCCTTTCCGTTTTTGTAGTAGAACTGCCTGACGAGTCCTTTTGCCACCCAATATATGTTTTCGCAAGTCTCACCTTCGACGAGGATTTTCTCGTTTTTAGCGAATTTCATCGGACGCAGTATGCTTTCCAGTATGTCCAACTCGTCGTGAGTCATTGTACTGTATCGTCTTGCCAGTTCTCTTGCCACGTCTCTCGTGGTAAATGCTAAGTTTGCCATAGGTTATTTCCTCCTACTATCAAGTATTTTAATGGTTAAAATGTAATACTATATTAATGGTAATAGTTTTGTCAATCAAGTTTAAGCACAGCAAGGAAAGCCTTTTGCGGTACTTCCACATTGCCTATCTGCTTCATTCTTTTCTTTCCTTTCTTTTGTTTCTCAAGCAGTTTGCGCTTTCGGCTGACATCGCCGCCATAGCATTTTGCCGTCACGTCTTTCCTGACGCACTTAATGGTTTCACGAGCAATGATTTTCGCGCCGATGGCTGCCTGTATTGCAATGTCAAACTGCTGACGCGGTATGAGTTCCTTTAGTTTCTCACACATTCTCCTGCCGAATGTCACGGCATTGTCTTGGTGCGTCAGTGTTGAGAGCGCATCGACAGGCTCGCCATTAAGAAGGATGTCAAGCTTTGCCAATTTTGAAGGACGGAAGCAATCGACATGATAGTCAAACGAGGCATATCCCTTGGATATGCTCTTGAGCTTGTCGTAGAAGTCGATTACAATCTCACCTAAAGGCAGCATGAAATGCAGCTCAACGCGGTTTCCGCTCACATACTGCTGGTCGATAAGTTCGCCACGCTTGTCGAGGCAAAGGGTCATGATTGGACCGATATAGTCGGTGGCAGTGATTATCGTGGCACGGATGTACGGCTCTTCGATATGGTCGATGAGTGTTTGCTCCGGAAGCCCCGAAGGATTGTGTACTTCCTTGACATTTCCCTGTTTGTCATAGCACATATAGGAAACGTTTGGCACTGTCGTTATGACATCCATGTTGAACTCGCGGTCAAGACGTTCCTGTATGATTTCCATGTGTAACAGCCCAAGGAATCCACAACGGAATCCGAATCCCAACGCTATCGACGACTCTGGCATGAAAGTCAGCGACGCGTCGTTAAGCTGCAGTTTCTCCAGCGACGCGCGAAGGTTCTCGTATTCCGACGGGTCGATAGGATAGACTCCCGCAAAGACCATCGGTTTCACCTCCTGGAATCCTGATATGGCAGTATCGCAAGGTCGTGACACATGGGTGATGGTGTCGCCCACCTTCACCTCCTTGCTGTCCTTTATTCCGCTTATGATATATCCGACGTTGCCTGTTGACAGTTCCTTTCTCGGTATCATGTCCATTTTCAGCACTCCCACTTCATCGGCGACATATTCCATTCCTGTATTGAAAAACTTCACCTTGTCACCTTGGCGTATCGTTCCGTTTTCGATCTTGAAGTATGCGATGATGCCTCTGAAGGAGTTGAACACCGAGTCGAAGATGAGAGCCTGCAATGGCGCTGACTTGTCGCCCGTAGGATGCGGTATGCGCTCCACTACGGCCTTCAGTACGTCCTCCACGCCTTCTCCGGTTTTTCCGCTTGCCCTGAGTATGTCCTTTCTCTCACATCCTATCAGGTCGATTATCTCGTCTTCCACCTCGTCAGGCATGGCGCTTGGCATGTCGATTTTGTTTATCACCGGTATAATTTCCAGGTTATGGTCGATTGCCATGTATAGGTTGGAAATGGTCTGTGCCTGTACTCCCTGGGTTGCGTCAACCACGAGCAGTGCTCCTTCACATGCAGCAATGCTTCTTGACACTTCGTAAGAGAAGTCCACGTGCCCCGGAGTGTCGATGAGATTGAGGGTATATTGTTGTCCGTTATAGTTGTATTCCATCTGTATGGCATGGCTCTTTATCGTTATTCCTCTTTCTCTCTCGAGGTCCATGTCGTCAAGCATCTGCCCCTCGGTCACTTTTATTGTGTTGGTGAACTCCAGCAGGCGGTCTGCCAAAGTTGACTTTCCGTGGTCAATGTGGGCAATGATGCAAAAGTTTCTTATATTCTCCATTATTGTTTTTTCTCTTTGAAAGTGCAAAATTAGTGTAATTTGCTCACATTTCAAAATTTTTTCGGCCTAATTATTGTTCAAATGTCGTTTTTTTGCGGTTAAAAATGCTTAAACAGCCTTATTTGTCCCTTTTTGTCGATGATTTATGTCAAGATTATGGCGTTTTAATAGCAATAATTGAAAAAAATAGAGTAATTTTGCAGACGAAAATGTCGGGTACATCGATGTCTCGACATAATAATTATTATTGAATTGGAAGAATGAAAAAAACAGTTTTATCATTGGCGACTGCCATGCTGTTGGGCATTTCATGCCAGGAGTCGCTCGACGAAAGGTGTGAAAGGGAGACAAGAGAATTCAACGAAAAGAAATGTCCGGCAAAAATCGCCGATGGGGTGACCATCGACAGCCTTGTGTTTGAGAAAGAGAAGCGGACATTGCATTATTTCTACACTTTCAGCGGGACGGCTGACGACCAGGATATTATCAACAAAGCCAATCCGCGGAAGTTGCTCGTCGATGAGGTGCGCAACTCCACTTCGATAAAGACATACAAGGACAACGGTTTCAGCTTCCGCTACACCTATTGGTCGGCATCGACAAAGAAGAAGCTCGCCGACGTGACTGTAACGGAAAAGGACTATAATTGAACTTTACATTAATGATTAAAGGAGTCCAATCCATGGGCTCCTTTAACCATCCTTAATAAGCTATAAGGTCAAACCGTTTACTCAGGCTTCATGTTTGTGTAAACATTCTGCACGTCTTCGTCGTCCTCAAGAAGGTCAACCATCTTGTCGATGCTCTCACGTTGTTCGGGAGTCACTTCCTTAAGGTCGTTGGGGATGCGTGTGAATTCAGCGCCTGTCACCTCAAATCCGTTGCCTTCGAGATATTTCTGTATCTCGCTGAAGCTCGTTGGCTCTCCGTAGATTGTTATTTCACCGGACTCGTCGTCAAAGTCGTATTCGTCGTCAACGCCAAGGTCGATGAGCTCGAGGATAAGTTCGTCCATGTCAAGGCCTTCCTTCTTCTTGAAGGTGAACACACACTTGTGGTCGAAAAGGAATGACAAGGAGCCTTGCGTGCCAAGGTTTCCGCTGAACTTGTTGAACACGGCGCGGACGTTGGCAACGGTGCGGGTGTTGTTGTCTGTAGCAGCGTCAACGAATATTGCCACTCCATGAGGTCCGTATCCCTCGTAGGTCACCTCCTTGAAGTCCTTTTGGTCTTTGCCCATGGCGTTCTTGATAGCTCGCTCTACGTTTGAGAGTGGCATGTTCTCGCGCTTGGCAGTCTGAATCACTGCGCGAAGGTGGGGGTTGTTCTCCGGGTCAGGACCACCGGCCTTCACTGCAATGGCAATCTGCTTGCCGATTTTCGTAAACGTGCGGGCCATGTGACCCCATCTTTTCAGTTTTGTCGCTTTGCGATATTCAAATGCTCTTCCCATTGGTTTTATTTTATTACTTTTATTCTTTATTTTTCATCCATTTTCGGCGAGGCTTACCTCAGTTCCGCTCCGATTTTGTTTTTCAGATTGGCGGTCAGTTTTGACATTATTGCCTCAATCTGCTTGTCGTTCAGGGTCTTTGTCTCATCCTGAAGTATAAAGTTCACAGCGTAGCTCTTCTTTCCGGACGGGAGGTTCTTACCTTCATACACGTCAAACAGCTCAACGCTCTTCAGCAGTTTCTTCTCTGTCTGTCGGGCGACAAGCTCGATGTCGGCAAACTCGACCTTCTCGTCAACCAAGAGGGCGAGGTCACGGCTGACGGCGGGATATTTGCTTATTTCCGTGTAAAGCACCTCGTTTTTCCTTATCATCTTCATAAGGGCGTTCCAGTCCATTTCCGCGTAATATACCGGACTGTCAATGTCAGCGTCCTTAAGCACCTTTTTCGACAGTATGCCCATGTCGATGAGCTTCTTGCCACCACGGTTCTCGACGGTCAGTCCTGCCGTGAAAATGTCGTTACGGCTCTTCTTGCGCACTGTCATGCCCGGGTTCAGGCCGATTCGGCTGAGAATGTTCTCCACGTATGCCTCAAGCTCGTAGAACGAGCTCTCCTCGTCGGCATGAGCCCATGAGCCCTCGACGCGCTTTCCTGTCAGCCAAAGTCCCAGGTGGTACTGCTCTGTATAAGCAGCCATCGGGTTGTCGTCGTTCTGTCGCTCAGGGTCGAAGCGGTAAACGTTGCCGAACTCGAAGAAGCGAAGGTTGCCGTTTCTGCGCTTGGCGTTGTGCTCGATGCTCTCTAGTCCGCCGAACAACAGTGTCTGACGCATCACGCTGAGGTCGGAACTCAGCGGGTTCATAATCTTTACCGAGTTCTGCGAAGGCCACTCGTTTCGGTTTTCATAATATGCACCGCGTGTCAGCGAGTTGTTGAGTATCTCGTTGAAACCGCTTCCCACGAGCTGCTCGCTTACCACATTCGCCAGCTTGTGCTTCTTGTCCTCCTCGCCTTTTATCACGAGACAGCTCTTCAGCTGTGTCGGTATCTCGATGTTGTTGTAACCATAGATGCGGAGTACGTCTTCCACCACGTCGCACGGACGCTGAACGTCAACCCTGTAAGCCGGAACGTCGATGTTGACGCCGCTTTCGTCCTCAGCGGTTATTTTCATCTCAAGCGACTCGCAGATGCTCTTGATGGTTTCCGGGGCGATGTCCTTGCCTATGAGGGTGTTCACATAGTCGTAGTCAAGCCTTACCTTGGAGTCCTCAATCGGGTTGGGATATTCATCGCGTATCTCCATCGACACCTTTCCTCCTGCCAGCTCCTTGCAAAGGATGGCTGCCTGCTTAAGGGCATAGATGGTGCCGTTGGGGTCGATGCCGCGCTCGAAGCGGAAGGAGGAGTCGGTGCTCAAGCCGTGGCGGCGCGCGCTCTTCCTGATCCATGTCGGGTGGAAATAGGCGCTCTCAAGCACGACGTTGGTGGTTGTCTCGTATGTGCCGCTGCCCTTTCCTCCGAACACTCCCGCTATACACATCGGCTCCTCGATGTTGCAGATGCTCAGGTCGTGGGTGCCGAGCGAGTGCTCCACACCGTCAAGAGTGACGAATTTTGTGCCCTCTGGCTGCGTGCGCACCACAATCTTGTTGCCTTTCACCATGTCGGCGTCAAAACAGTGCATAGGCTGTCCGTAGGCCATCATTATATAATTAGTAATGTCAACAATGTTGTTGATAGGACGAAGACCTATCACCCGCAGCTTGTTCTGAAGCCATTCCGGGCTCTCCTTCACCTCGCAGCCCGTAATGCTGACACAGGCGTAGCGGCGACAGGCCTCAGTGTTCTCTATCACCACATCCACAGGCAGGTCGTTGTTGTCAACACTGAACTTTGAGCAGTCAGGGCGATGAAGGCTTGTCTCATAGCCGTTCTGCTTTAGCCATGCATAAAGGTCGCGGGCAACACCCCAGTGAGAAAGAGCGTCAGAACGGTTGGCTGTGATGTCAACCTCAATAAGCCAGTCGCTCTCCAAATGGTAATATTCTGCGGCAGGCATTCCCACTTCCGCATCTTCCGGGAGCACGATGATTCCGGCATGGCTTGTGCCTACTCCGATCTCGTCCTCGGCGCAAATCATTCCGCAGCTCTCAACGCCGCGCAGCTTTGACTTTTTTATCACGAACTCCTTGTCGCCGTCATAGAGCACACAGCCCAGGTCGGCAACTATCACCTTCTGTCCTGCGGCAACATTCGGTGCGCCGCATACAATCTGTGAAGGATTTTCATGTCCCAAATCCACTGTTGTCACATGCAGGTGATCTGAGTTAGGATGCATCTCGCAAGTAAGCACCTTGCCGACATACAGTCCTTTCAAACCTCTTTTTATACTCTGTACTTCCTCCAGCGCGCCTACTTCAAGTCCCGTAGAGGTCAGTGCATCGCACACTTCTTGTGGCGTAAGGTCGAAATCAACATATTCTTTCAACCATTTGTATGAAATATTCATTATTATATAATTTTATGTCTTCAAAATTCGGCGCAAAAATAATAAAATTCCGTCACTTATGCAAATTTTTCGACATCTTTCTTCATTTTTTCGCTCTTTCACCGTTCAACACTCCTTTCCATCCCACCCCACTTTCGTATTCTGTGATTGTGGCATTCAAGCCAAATTAACGTTTTTCATGCATCAAAATTCGACTCAAAGCGAAAAAAAAACATAAAAAAAGCAGGAAATGTTTGGTGGTTTCATCCATTTTTCGTACCTTTGCACCCGCAAAAGCAATGGGGTTCCGTAGCTCAGTTGGATTAGAGCAACGCCCTTCTAAGGCGTGGGTCTAGGGTTCGAATCCCTACGGAATCACCAAACAACGAGGCTAAGATGTTGAATACCAACTCCTAGCCTTTTTTTTATTTTCATACACACATCTGAAAGTTCAGTCTAATTACTAACTGAACTTCCCCTCCCCTTTAGAATGCCATTAATCAGAGCCAGCCATTGCAGGGCAGGACAATATGATATTATACCAACTTGTTCCCCCTCTAAATAACATATTGTACCTAAAATCCGCAAGCAATCTCAATGGCAATCTCAATTGCAGTAAAGAGCTTGAACACTATGCATCATGATAGTATGAGCGTGAATTTTGTCCGATTTGTGCATACCTTCCCCTTACCCCACAATGCGACTTGAGGCAA
>JALFCG010000166.1 GCA_022771265.1 Prevotella sp. | reverse complement strand
TTTCACCTCGGCCAACAGTTTCTTCTCCGCCCTAAAGCGGATCTTCCTCACAAAGATATCCTTGCCCGTAATCTTTCCGTTGGCCTTTTTGTCTGGCGGAGTGTTTCCCACGGCCAGCGACAGGAAGCCTATCCCTGGCAGGTGGAGGCTTTTGCCCTGCGAGAGTTCACGGATGGCAATTTCGCGGATTTCCGCCATCACGGCCATCACGTCAGAGGCCTTCAGCGTGCAAGAGGCCTCTATCTCCCTCAGCAGTCCCTCTGTCGACTGTGCTTTTCTGTTTCTCAACTGAACGTACACGCGGCTCTTGCCCGTGCCTTGAACATTCTTGATTCTGTGTACTTCGTATTTCATTTCCATAGTATAGATGTTGTTTTTCTATTGTCCGATTGCATCCCTTCTATATAACTAAACCGTTATTCAGTAGGAGGTGCGGCGTCCCCGCCGCACATTCTTTCATGGTGCGGCATCCCCGCCACGCTTGTTTTCACGGCGGGACGGTCTTGTCTCCTTTTCTTGCACGGCGGGGATGCCGTGCCTCCTATTTGTTTGCTGCAAAGGTAGGCAATCGTTTTCGTAATTCCTAATGTCAGCCCAGTATATATTTATCTATTCTTCGTGATAGTTGTCTCGATATATCGTGCCAACTGTCACGAAAGATCATGCCAATTGCCACGATATATCGTCTCAGTTGCCACTCTTCGTTGGCGACCGCTTGGGAATACGCCACTAACGCAAAATAGAAATTCGGTGAAGCTAACGAACGCCCACTCTTAGCCTCATTTCCTACGGGGTAAAGCCTGTCCATGATTTTCTATTACCATTTATTCATTGGCGAAGTTAGGACTATACGAAATGAAACAACATATCCAATCCACGGAAAATATCCATTGAACCAAGTTAGGAACTTGCGGAACTTGAATAAATGACCCTACATATACTATATGAACCGCACGATATAATGAATTGGTTATCAGAAGAATGCACACACTTGTACGTAGTCTCATGTACTTTATGTACTCAAAAAATCAATGAAATGTTTGGAAGCCATGCATATTTTGCCTATATTTGCGAGTGAGAAATGGAAATCAATTATTATTACCTAAATAAAAAATAATGATTATGAAACTGGAAATTGGAAGAATAAAGATTCTTAGGGGGGGCAACCTGCTCTAAACGTGTTGTTTCATGGCTTTCGAGCGAATGACAAAGCTTGCGTGGAATACACATATCTTTCTACAAGCTTCTCGAACAAAAACGGTATTCTGAACCTCTACAATGTTAATCAAAAAAAACACAAGCTAATGAAACACATCCTTACTTTATTACTACTTCTATTCTCAACTCTTCTCGCCTTTGGACAGAGTCAGGAGACGTATGAGTTGAACGGCACGGTCATAGATCAAAGCGGGCAGCCCCTCGAGGGCGTGACGGTGAGCCTGACTTGCGACACGCTCGATTACAAGACCGTCACGGACGACAACGGCCATTATTCATTGAAGTACAAGGCTGCCGGCCCCTGCACCATCAAGTTTTCCAAGGCCGGATACAAGGAATCAGGAGGCACGATTCAGCCCCAGCCGGTGACCACTATCAACCCGCCGTTGGAGAGGGATGAGAAGACCATCAACCTCAAAGAGGTGACCGTGGAGGGAAACCGCGTCGTCGCCAATGGCAACAAGACATCCTATCTGCCCGACAAGAAACAGCGCAATGCGAGCCACGACGGCATTGACCTGTTGTTCCGTCTTGCCATTCCCCAACTGGATGTCAACCCCATGACGGGAAACGTCTCGGCTGTCGACCGTACCAACGTTGCTTTCTACATCGAGCACCGCAAGGTGACGCTGACGGACATCGGGCAGCTGCGCGCCAAGGACATCAAGAGAGTGGAATACTATGAGAACGCCGCCGACCTGTTTCCCGGCGAGCAGAAGGTGCTCAACTATGTGCTCTACCACTACGAGGCGGGAGGCTACGTCGATGCCTCCACCGACACAAGGCTCATCGACCGCTCAGGACAATACAACTTGCAGCTGAGCCTCGACAAGAACAAAGTGAACTACCTGCTCTTGGGCGGGGTGAGACTGTCGAAAGACGATGGGTTGAGGACGGAGCAAAGGCAGAGCGTCTTTACGAGTACACCCTTCATTAGGACTGTCACCCCACATTATGGGGTGAACAAGAACAGAAACTACACTTCACTCTTTCGGACAACCTACAACACCCCCAAGACGACACTGCTTGGACAGTTTGGCGTCTTCGTGGGGAAGACTCCGAGGGATGAGTCGTCGTCGACGACAGATTACACACCCGCCGTTTACCCCTCGTCAGAGATGAGCAGCCTTGCTGACAGCCGCAACACCACCTATTCCGGCCATGCCTTCCTAAGACACAACTTCGACAGCAAGAACTCCATAGACTGGCAGATGACCTACAGTTACAGCGACAACAATTACCATCGGAGCTACAGCGAGTCGGCCATGGCCGACCCAATCAGGAACGACACCAAGGAACACCTCAACAATCTTGAAACCCGGCTCACCTACCGCCACCAGCTGAACGCCAAGAGCAGCCTCTCCCTGTTCGTATGGGAAACCTACATGAAGAGTAACTCAAGATACTTGATGGCAGACGGCGAAAATAGGCAGGACCTGATGAGCAACGAGCTGCAGTTCTACCCCACCTACCAGGTGCAGATAGGCAATAATGCCTCCTTGGACCTGCAGGCGGGCTTCGACATCAGCAGCTACAAGGCCAACGACAACAAGCGTACCACCAAGGTGTGGCCGCGCCCTGTGCTCACCTTCATCTGGATGGTGACGCAGCACCACCGTCTGGCACTCGACGCGCGGATGGGCTCGACATACCCCACTCTCAACACATTTACGGAGGCGAGCCAGCGGGTGAACTACTTTGAGGTCGTGAAGGGCAATCCCCTGTTGGGTACGACGAGGATTGTGAACGCCGTAGCTTCGCACACCCTTATTGAGAAAAATTTCCAATTATCCGCCTTTGTCGGCTATTGGCAACTCATCAATGTACTGAAGAGTGATTATTATACCGACGGGCCAACACTGGTACACACCTACCAAACAAACGGCGATTATTATAGTGCAGACGCCGGTTTCATGGCCTCCCTCTTCCTCTTCAACAGAAGTCTTCAGCTGAAGGCCGGCGCCGCCTATCATCATCAGTCGATCACAGGATCATACGCCGCGCATTGCAATAGGGTAAGCTACCAGATGGATGTGTTGTATTATTACAAGAATTTCAACGCCTACGCTTTTTTCCGTCCAGCAGAGAAGAAACTATACACTACCCCCGCGTTTCTCAAGTCGCGTCCCTCCTATGGCATGGCGGCGGGCTGGTCGGGCTACGGCTTGAAGACTGAGATCGGTGCGAGGAACATGTTCTCCAAGAGCAAGCCCTATCATCAGTATTACGATTACGGATGCTACGCCTTTGACAGTTGGAACCACTCCGACGCCTACGGCCCGCAGGTCTATCTGAAGCTGAGCTACAGCTTTGACTTCGGCCGAAAGATCAAGCACGAGCAAGTGAACCAGGGCAATGTGCCACAATCGGGCATCCTGCGTCCGTAATGCTGAGCCCAATTGCAGCTCCGTGCATCATGCCGGAGGACCCACCCCCTACGCCCTCCCTAAAAGGGAGGGGAATCACATCGCCTTGATATGGAAACGCGTGCTGCCAATTGCAGGGGCCGTGTAGGTAGGGTTAGGGTCGGCACGAGGCACGGCCCCTGCAATTGGATGCTCGTCGTTGTTTCCCTGCGATTGGATGCACGGCTTGTTGGAAAACAGTTGGATGCACGCCATAGGTTTGTGTGATTTAACGGTGACATTCTATGGCACCCGCCTTGTTTTGACGAACGTCTTGCTCCATGCTTGCTCATCGTCACGGACAACACAAACGGTAGCATCCTGTACTCGCAGTATATCGTTGAGGGAGACATTACTGTAGACTTGCCCCAACTCCCAAGTGGCAGCTTCACTATCACCTTCAAGAAACAAGACTGCTCTTATAGGGGATGTCTCAATCTTTAAGACTGCTTCTGAAAGGGTAGAGGTGAGGAAAAGGATTCAATTTCGTGTCGTCAGACCGTTTTCTGCAACATTTTGGTTTTGATAGACAGGCAAATGGATTGTCTACTAACGCTGCGCATCATCATCAGCCTTGTGCTTGTGTTCCAATAGTTGCAGGAAGCGGTTTCGTTTAAGTCGGTTCTAAAAATTAGGTCGCGGCGTATTGGGCTTACGCCCACCTTTTCTCGCCATGGCAGAGCTCAAGCGAGCTTGGCTCAGCTCATTTGGCTTATCGAAAAGGTTGTGCCCAGCGCCCACCTTTTCTCGCCATGGCAGAGTTCAAGCAAGCTTGGCTCTGCTCATTTGGCTTATCGAAAAGGTTGTGCCCAGCGCCCACCTTTTCTCGCCATGGCATAGCTCAAGCGAGCTTGGCTCAGCTCATTTGGCTTATCGAAAAGGTTCTGCAAGCTATCGGGACTCAGAACGTAAGTTGAAGAGGGAGTGTAGCGGGCTACACGACTGATGAGACTTGACGTTTTGAGACCGATAGATGCAGAAGACGACCGAAACAACATGTATCCATATCGGCTTGGTTTCTAAACCTAATTTTTAGAGCTGGCCTTACTCAATTCTTCACAGAAAGATGCTAACCAACTCATTATTGTTGGTAATCCTTTTGTGAGATAAGAAAAATTTATTATATTTGCGCGATATATAATTGTCATGAGAAAAATACTCTGCCTCTTGGCCGTCCTCGGCATTGTATCATGTTCCCTTTCCCATAAGCCCAAAGGCTTGGAAAGGGCTGAATCCCTTGTTGATTCTTTCCCAGACTCCGCCATGACGGTTCTTTCCAATATCCGTGGTGAGGCCCAAGATTATGGCAAAGGCTACAGAATGGAATATCTGCTGCTGTATGCAGAGACCATGAACAAATTGTTTCTGCCTATGGACACCATTAACTTCATGCCGGAAGTCCTAAAGTATTACGAACGTCACGGAGACAACAGGGATTTGACCATGGCCAACTACATGATGGGGTGTGTATATAGGGATAAGGGCGACAGTCCCATGGCCTTGAAATGTCTTCTTGATGCGGCATCATGCGCAGATACAATGGGAAGAGAGGCCGATTTAAACAGGCTGTCGAGGATATATGGCCAAATAGGCATGTTGTTTTACAAACAAAGATTGCCCCAAAAAGCAATTTCAGCATGGAAAACCAGCGGCCGTTACGCCTTGATAGCTGGCGATACGCTTACAGCCATACAGTCGATGGAGTTTGCGGGACACGCCTATTCCCTCATGGGTGTAAAAGACTCTACGATACTGATGGCAGAGAAAGTCTACCGCGAATACAAGATAATCGGTAGGGAAGACTATGCCGCAGCTTCGCTAAGCACCTTAATTGACCATTGCATAGAAAACGGAGAGCTGGACAAAGGGAGGAAGCTAATCGATGAGTACATTCACAAGTCAGGATTGGCAAATGCTCAAGGTGAGATAGTGCCGGGTCATGAAATGTTTTACCGCATCAGGGGGAAGTTCTATGAGAAGGAAAACAAGCTTGACTCCGCAGCCTATTATTATCGAAAACTCATAGCCCAGTCTACGAGTCTCAATAGCCTTGAAAGCGGTTATCGTGGGTTGCTCAATGTGTATTCAGAAAAGGGTGTAGCTGACTCCGTGACAAAATATGCCAACCTGTTCGCCGACACCAATGATTCCATGAGTCTGTCGCTTTCCTCTGCAGATGTCACCCGTGCGCAGGCTCTTTATGATTATGGCGAATATCAAAGGATTGCGGATGAGAAGTCTTTGGCCAACAGCCGCTTTCGTCTCGCTCTGGCATGTGTGTTGATCTTGATAATTGTCTTTTCTTTCGGCTCATACTTATTCATTAAGCGACAAAAGGCGAAGAGACAAAAGAGGATGCTGGCTTTATGGAACAAGTATGCAGAGACATCGAGACTGTATGACCTGACTTTGAAGGACATGAGGATGATGGAACTTGGTTTTGAGGATGCCAAAAATGCGAAAAATGAGGAGATAAGAAAACTGAAGGAAGCACTATCAATTTACTCAGAGTATTCTAATGAGGAGAACTGGGATTCTGAGCAAGCCTTGATGGGGAATGCAGTGGTAATCAGATTACACGACCTTGCAAAAAAGGGGAAGCCTGCCTCTTCAAGTGAGTCTACTGACCTCCGAAATCTGACAAGACTGTTGGCTCCAAATTTCTATAACTATATTATCGATGAGAAGTTTGACCTGTCTGAGAGGGAGGTTCTTGTGTGTATCTTGACAAGGCTGCATTTTGCCCCCGCAGAGATAGGGAATCTGCTCAATCTCAAAAAACAGAGCGTCTCTAACTTGCGGTCAGACCTTAACAAAAAGATTTTCAGAGCCACAGGCGCCCGATCTTTCAACGCAAACATCTACCAAATCTGAGCTACATAGGATGCGGATCACCCCTATCCCCCACAAAGGGAGGGGAATTACATCGCTTTGCTATGGGAACGCGCGCTGCCAATTGCAGGGGCCGTGTAGGTAGGGTTAGGGCCGGCCCTAAATAAATGTTCGACCGCTTAATGAAAAGGTAGGGTCATTTCTTCTGTGGGGTACGAGGCACAGCCCCTGCAATTGGATGCTCGTCGTTGGGAACTTGCTTTTGGGCGAGAGGCAATCAGACATTTCCACTCAAAGAGAGTGATACCATTATTTATAGG
>JALFCG010000137.1 GCA_022771265.1 Prevotella sp. | reverse complement strand
TGAACAGGTGCGCCCACAGTTCGATTTCATCCTCATCGACTGTCCGATGACAGAATCATTGGCCGATGCCAGCATCATCGAGCACCATGTCGACCGCACACTGTATGTGATTAGGGCAGGCCTGTTCCAGTGTCGATCGGTATATCAGCTCGATGCCCAAGTGCAGAACGGTAAATTCAAGAATCTCTCCATTGTGCTCAACGCCATCAAGCCGGTGAGCCAATACGGTTACAAATACGGCTATTATTACAACTACAAATACTAAATTATGAAACGATTTCACATATATATATATTGCTGTCTTAGTGTCGTATTGCTTGTATATAGCAGTATGGCCTATGCCGGCGATACCAAAGCGGGCGGCAATATCCCTGGGAAAGACAGCTTATACATCCAGATTTACGGAGGTATTAACAAGTCAGCCAACGAAAATCTCCCTATGTCGGAGTTCTCGTCATATCCATTGTCCGGAGGATTTTTTATTGGCGTCGGCAAGGAAGTCAACGCCCTATGGGGTTGGCGCACGGCACTGAGATACAACCACAACAAGAGCCGCAATGTGCCGGAATGCGAATCGCCCGATACCTGGGGATGGAATAACATCGGACTGTTTGTTGATGCTACCTTTGACATCACCGACGCATTGAAACTACCCGTAAACAGGGGCACACGTTTTAATTTGAAGGCATTTGCGGGCGTTGGCGGAGTATATACCTTCGGATTTCCCATGCAAACGCCATTATCATATTCAGAATCATACTCCAGAAACAGCACCGTGGGATTCGGCATGAGGGCTGGACTCACAGCCACCTATCTCATGTCACACAAATGGCGCATTGGTGCAGAACTGAGCCAAACTATGTTCAATGACAAATTCAACGGCGTGAAATCGGGTTCCCCATTTGACGGGCGAAGCAACCTGAAAGTGGGTGTAACCTATCTTTTTGGCAAGAAAAAGAAAGTTAAGACTGACACGTCACCCATAATATATGACAATCGCCTGCGCGACATCCCGGCACTTCCTTTCAAGATTCCCGGTGCAGAGGACACAAAGAATCGAGCCATAGAGGGGCGTGCCTTCCTTGACTTCCCCGTAAATGAGACAGTCATATACCCACGTTACCGACGCAACCCAGAAGAATTGCAGCGTTTGAACAAGACTATCGAGAATGCACTGTTCGACAAGTCATTCAAGGTGCATCGTGTAGTGTTGCATGGCTATGCCTCGCCCGAGAGTCCCTACTCCAACAACACGCGCCTTGCCAAAGGCCGCACCCAATCGCTGAAGTCATACGTCTGCCGAAAATTCGGTATTGACGAATTCGTGGTTGAGACACACTACACACCAGAGGACTGGGACAACCTGCGTTCCTTTATCGAGACATGTGGCGAGAGCCGCCGGGTGAAGGGAAATGTTTGGTATGAGCGTGAAAGCATAGTGGAAACCCCGGTGATGCCGCAATACGTCATTGACAGTCGCAAAGAGCTGCTCGATGTGATTGACCTTGACATAAGTCCCGACGAAAAGGAGGCTATGCTTAAGAAAGTGGATAACGGAAGACCATACAACTGGCTTCTTCAGAATGTATATCCCGGACTGCGCCACACCGACTACATTATAGAATATGTGGCGCGCCCCTTCAATGCCAAGGAAAGCAGAAGGCTCATCTACACTCATCCCGAGGCGTTGAGCATAGAGGAGATGTACAAGGTGGCACAAACCTACGAGGAAGGCAGCGACGGCTGGTTAGATGCCTTGCTGATAGCAGCCAATCTGAACCCCGAAGACAAGACTGCCAATCTTAATGCTGCTTGCGGCTGCGTAAAGACAAAGCGCCTTACAGATGCGCGCAGATACCTGAAGAAGGCTGGAACCACGCCACAAGCCAACTATCTGAGGGACGTGATAGATGCCATGGAAGGCAAAAAAGCATGGAAGATAGAAAACGAAAAAGTGATTGTAACAGAAGATAACTAAATGAATATGAAAAAAATGTGTTTCAGACAAATGACAGGATGGACGATAGCGTCTGCTCTGATATGTGCGGGTTGCTCCACTGATGATGGTTACTCAGAATACCAACGCACGGAAGCATCATTCATGCGAGATTTGGGAGGCGACGTTAGTTCTCTGCAATGGTGGAAAACCGCCGTTACTCTGAAGGTGACTGTGGAAGCGGAAGGCAAGACAACACTATGGGCTATGTCAGAGGAGTTTGGCGGCATGCTATACGATATGGCTACAGTTGAAGGGAACGATGCTGTCAGTTTGACAGTTCCACAAGGCCAAGGCAACAAGGTATGCCTCGTTGCTATAAACAAGAACATGTATGATTCGCAAACCATCACACTGACAGGCAAGGCCGAAGAACCAGTGACAGTGAGCCTTCATACCGCTGCTACCCGCGCCACAAGCGACTACACTCCCACCACACTCTACGGGAACAGCGCAAAAAGGGATGCCGAATACTACCAGTTCACTCCTGAACAGATGGACGACTGGCACAACATGATGAGCATCATGAGCCAAGAAAGTGTGAACGCAAAGACGGGACACGGACTGAACGTGGACTACGAACTGGAATCGAACGGCCCGTTCTACATCACATGGGTAGCGGGAAACAGCCTGTCCACCTCACCACATGTGCTTGGCTATTATTACCACTCGCCTGGCACATACGAGGACATCCAATATGTAGATATAGCGGAGACGGAGGTCTATGATTATATAGACGGGCTTGCCAAGGTACAGTATCAAGTGAATGAGACCACGGCAGAGAAATATGGAGTGACTGCCAATCATTGGTATGGCGCCAACTTCGACATGAAAGACACTTGGGTCTCAAACCCCACATGGGGACTGCGTGCCAACGACGACACCTATAGCTGTATGGCTGCCTACAAACGATATGGCAAAGGCATCACAGCACTTCGAGGCATTACCTTTAAAGTGGACGTTCCCAAGGGGATGCGCGTAGGATTCTATGACCGATGGGACATGACCCCACGCCCCGACCAGTACGACCGGCTTGTCAGATATGGCGTAAGGCCCTACACCACCCGCGACAACTTCATGGGAACAAGTTATTCGGCGGAGAGGATGAACGTGGTTAACCAGAACGGGAATTTCCGAAGCTTCATTGACGAGCATGAGAACGTGATGTGGATGGGTATGGAAAACGATATCACAGGCGGCGACCTTGACTGCAACGACGTTATCTTTGGTGTCACCGTGAAAATGGCCATCTACAAGCCGGGAGTAGTGGAGCCGGATTTGCAACCCATTCCTGAATCTGACGAAGTGATGCCCTGGACCATTGCCTTCGAGGATGTGGCACGTAATGCCGACTTCGACTTCAACGATGCCGTCATCAAGATTGTTCCTGACCCGAAGAACGAGCAGTGCCGCGTCACCGTCATGGCGGCTGGCTGTACGTCACGCATGTACCTCCACTATGACGGTCCTGACGGCGACCAGAACCTGGGAGAGATACACGAACTGCTGGGAGGCAAGCATACCGACCTCATCAACACGCCTATGGCCGTTGCTTCCACTCCGTTTGTAGAGGCGGGCTGCGTGAAATGGCCCAAGGGTTACGATGTTGCCACCGATGCCGGCAGGTTCTACGTGGAGATACAACGAGGCACGTGCGAGGGATGCACCGACCTGATTACGCTGGCCGACAGCCCTGGCAAGATGCCGGAGGCACTGCTTGTGGCAGGCGAATGGAAATGGCCCAAAGAGGGCACTCACATCTTCTCTGCCTACAACATATTTCCCTCATGGGCCAAGGATGCCACGAAGGTCAACTACTGGAGTTGGTACGACTGGCCTGTTTCGGGCAGCTGTGTAGAATATTAATATAATTCATCAACTTGCATATATTATCTGTTATGAAAACGTTACAGCAAAAACTAAATTCCACTTTGTGGATATTCCTTGTCTTTTTCATGGCCTTCTCGGCCTGCAGCGAAGACCTGGGATTGTCGGGCAGTGGGAACGCAGACAACGGCGAATGGCCGTTGAAGAACGTGGACCCCAAACAGACATGGATGACTTCCCAAACTGTGCAGATAGACATTTCTGTTGAAAAGGAAGCCGACATCACCGCCCAGACTATCATGAACGAAAACGTGACCGTTCTGGGACAAAAACACCTGAAGGGTAGCGGCGTGATGTTCTTAGACGTGCCCCAAGGCATTGGGGGCAGCTTCGGACTGGTGTATGACGACGGTGTGTCGCCCAAACAATACCGGCAGATAAACCTGACGGGCAATAATGGCAAGGTCATCGATGTGAGTTTCCAGTCGGAATCAGCCACCCAAGCGTCCGCTCCGGCCATCCAAAGAGCAAGCACACGCGCTGCCACTGCCTCCTCGCTCTACAGCAATAGCATTCTCGCAGACTGCGGCTATATGAACTTCGGCAGCTGGGCATGGGAAGACATCGCTATCGCCCTGACAGAAGGGCTCAAATCCTACGATAATCATAAAGCGATGATTGACTACGAAATCATGTCGCGAGGAGAAGTGACCTCAGGAGGCGAATACCACGCATCTGAAACGGTCTATCTATCCATGCTATACGGCTACACTGGCACCACCGATACCCGAGTAGTGGGCTACTATACCCACAGTGGCAACTATAGCGACATAGAGTTTCACGACATTGCCGACGTTCTGAAATACGACTATTTCAACGGCAAGGCGAAAGTGCAATATCAGTTGGACAATAACACAAGCCAATGGTATGATGCCAACTTTGACCACACAGACGGTGACAAGCTACCAGCATATCAAAACCCAGCACAAAAAATTAATACTCCAAGCAACGCGAATAATTCCGCGCGAAGAGGCGACGATGCCTACAACACGCTCTTGGTGTCGGAAGTTTATGGTGACCGGGTGACAGCCATCAGAGGACTCACATTCGAGCTGAAAATACCCGAAAAAAAAATCTACGGATTCTATCTGCGCACAACAGCATCGCTCAGCGAAGCACAAAAAACAAAACTCAAAAAACTTGGCATACCCGATGACAAACTTCCTAAATACGCTGCCAACTACACCAATGCCAACATGAACACAGGCAGCGGCAAGCAAGTCATCCGCAGCGCCATGGCCATCTATGACAACTTCACCTTTGTTGGGCTTGACGACAACACGAGCGGAGGCGACTACGACTGTAATGATGTTACCTTTGCGCTCTCCAATGTCAGAGGCGAGAAACTGATACCGAAGTTTACGGAAGCATCACTGAATAGCTCGCTCAACGAAGAAACGTTGAAGGAGCATCCCGAATACAGCAATCCACCCAGTCTGGAAGAAATCAAACACCAGTCGTGGACATTAGCTTTCGAGAATGCCGGCATGGACAACGACTTTGACTTCAACGATGTGGTGCTGAAGGTGACTCCCAATACCACTACCCACCAAGCTGAGGTGAAGCTGCTGGCTACGGGTGCCCAGCGCAAGACGGAGGTTTA
>JALFCG010000009.1 GCA_022771265.1 Prevotella sp. | reverse complement strand
GCTGACGCTTACCCATCGCCTCGACCTGCTTCTTCATGCGGTCGCAAATAGGGTGGTTGACCCATACTGCGCCTGAGTTGAGCAGTTCCACAAGCTCCTTGTAGTCAAACGAGTAGTACATCTGAGTCATCAGCAGGGCAGGAGTGACATCGTTGCTGTGCCCCTTGATGTATGCAATCCTGTCGTCGTTGCATTTGTTGTCGATAGCCACCAGCTTGTCGTACATCTCTTTTGCCTTTGCCTTTCCAGCCTCCGAGGTGTCTTTCCTTGCTGCCATCCAGTCGTTGTAGAGGTCCTTAGCCACGGTCATCACGTCGGTGCTCTCCATCATCTTGCTGAACTCAGTGTTCAGTTTCGAGCCTTTCACCCAAGCCTCGTCCACGAGATACATATCGATAGGCTCGCCGTCGTTGACAGCATTGTTGTAGATAAGTCTTCCCTGGTGGTTCTTGTAACCGATGCCGAGGAAAGCGTCCTTTGGAGCCTTGCCCGTGACGGTGAACTTTCCGTCTGTCACCTCTGCCGTGGCTATTGGTGCTCTTTGGTTGCCGTTGGCAATCACGATGACCGTCTTTACCGTGTCAGGCAGTGTGCCTGTCACCTTGAAGTCGATGTCTTGTGCGCTTGCGGTGAGTGTAGCCGCAACTGCGAAAGTAAGTAATAATGTTTTTTTCATGTTTTTTTTGTTTATAATTATTCGTTTGCAAAAGTAATCATAAAAACCTACACCTCCAAATCATTTCGCATTTTTTTAGTATTGATTGCAGAATTTTTTGCGTTTCTATGGCATCTATAAGATTCAAATTCCGTGCCTCAGCTGTTTCGGGGAAACAGGGCACATTGTTCATCCAAGTGATTCACAGGCGTGTGGCGCGTCAGGTCAGCACGCAGTATAAACTCTATCCCGGGGAATGGGCCACCGCCAGGCAATCGGTGACAGTCCCGAAGGACACGCTTCCCGACCGCAGCCGTTACCTCCATGCCGTGCAGGAGGCGTTGCAGCAGGATGCCTCCCGCCTGCAGCTCATCATCCTTGCGCTCGACCATAGCCGCAAGGAGTATCAGGCGGAGGATGTCATCCGGCATTTTCTGAGAAAGGAACAGTCCGATGAATTTACGATATTCGCGGATAGGCTTATCAGGCAAAAGAAGGAGGAAGGGCACCTGTCCCTTGCCGTCAAATACCAAACTTCGCTCAACAGCCTCTGTCGCTTCCTCAATGGTCGCCTGCTCACCTTCGACGGCATCGACTCCTCGCTGATGCTAAGTTATGAGAGTTATCTGAAAACCCTCGGGCTGTGCCCCAACACCACCTCTTTCTATATGCGCAACCTGCGTGCCATCTACAATCAGGCAGTGGAACAGGGGCTCACCCCGCAAACCCATCCCTTTGCCCGTGTCTATACAGGCATTGCCAAGACCGTGAAACGTGCCGTCAATATCGGGGAGGTACAGAAAATCAAGACCAAGGAACTGCCTCCCGACTCCGCCGCCGACTTCTCGCGCGACATCTTCCTCTTCAGCCTCTACACCTGCGGCATGTCGCTGACCGACATCGCCCACCTGAAGAAAAGCGACCTGCAGGGCGGTTACCTCTCTTACTGCCGCCAGAAGACGGGACAACGCATCAACATCCGTTGGGAGGCGTGTATGCAGCAGTTGGCCGATAAATACCAGCGTGACGATTCTCCTTACCTGATGCCCATCATCACACATCCCGGCGAGGACGAGACAAGGCAATACCAGAACAAGATTCACCTCATCAACCATTATCTGAAGAAATTAGGCGAAGAGTTAGGACTTTCCTCCAAGCTCACCTCCTACGTGGCACGCCACTCCTGGGCCAGCATCGCCAAGAGTCAGGATGTCCCCCTGGCCGACATCAGCGAAGCCATGGGGCATTCCACCCAACGCACCACATACATCTACCTCAAGTCCTTCGAGAATACCCCTGTTGACCGCGCCAACCGCAAGGTTCTCAGTGTTATAGCATAGGCGGTGACATGACTCATGTCACATTAATGAACAGGGAGAATAAGGTGTTGTGTAAAGCGTTTCATCTCTTGGTAAGAGATGGATTTAATCGGAAACAAAAGTATGAAAAAGTTTTTAAACTGCCTAATAATTACGGAATTATCTTTAATGAACAGGTAAGATTTTTGATTTGTATCAAGTTGAACCGTTTTTCAAAAGGCGATACAAATGTTGAGCGAATCATCTAATCGGCCTTCTTATCTTATTGGAAATTAGCACGTTGTATTGAACGACACATCTCTTACCAAGAGATGAAGATAATTGCAAACAACTAACAGGTGATTAATTTTACTGAAAAGGATGAGAGGTATAGATGAAAGCCCCGGCTGACAGAAAGCCTGGCTCCAAGAGCCAGCTTTTACGTAATATCTTTATAACTGCCTGTATCTCAGCGAGAAAGAGAAGCAAGCAGGAATAAGAGAAGTGCTTTTCTCCTCCATTTTCATACCTCCAAG
>JALFCG010000191.1 GCA_022771265.1 Prevotella sp. | reverse complement strand
ACCACCTCAGTCCCCCTGTTTAGGGGGAGGGGTGGAGAAAGTTTTTTTCATTTGTCTTGTAAGCCTCCCTAAACAGGGAGGTTTGGAGGGTCTTTAGTCGCGACGGAAAATGTCACGTGTATAAACTTTCTCTTCTACATCCTTCAAGCACTCGTCAAAGCGGTTGGCGATGATGGCCTTGCTTTGTGCTTTGAATTCATCAAGGTTGTTAACGACCTTGCTGCCGAAGAATGTTGTGCCGTCTTCAAGGGTTGGCTCGTAGATGATGACTTCTGCGCCTTTAGCCTTGATACGCTTCATGATGCCTTGGATGGCAGACTGACGGAAGTTGTCACTGTTTGACTTCATAGTCAGACGATAAACGCCGACAACGGGAGCCTCTCCCTGACCCTCCCCTGAAGGGAAAGGATGGCCGTACTGGTTGTTGTTGGTATAGTCGTACCATCCGGCTTTGCGCAATACGGCATCGGCGATGTAATCCTTACGTGTGCGGTTTGATTCTACAATAGCAGACATCATGTTCTGTGGAACATCCTGATAGTTGGCAAGGAGCTGCTTGGTGTCTTTCGGCAAGCAGTAACCGCCGTAGCCGAAGGACGGATTGTTATAATGTGTACCGATACGGGGGTCGAGACCTACGCCTTCGATGATAGCCTTGCTGTCCAAGCCCTTTACTTCTGCGTAAGTGTCGAGCTCGTTGAAGTAGCTTACACGGAGGGCGAGGTAAGTGTTAGCGAAAAGCTTAACGGCTTCGGCTTCTTTCATACCCATAAACAAGGTGTCGATGTTTTCCTTGATTGCTCCTTCCTGCAAGAGGGCTGCGAATGTCTTGGCAGATTCTTTCAGCATCTCTACGTCGGTTACTGATTCTATTGCCTTGTTCTCGGCTTCAAACTCCGGTTTGTCGATAATCTTAGGATAGCCTACGATGATACGGCTTGGGTAGAGGTTGTCATACAAGGCTTTGCTTTCACGCAGGAACTCTGGGGAGAAGAGGAGGTTGAACTTCTTGACTCCTTTCTGTGCGTATTTCAAGTAAAGGTTACGGGTATAGCCAACAGGGATAGTACTCTTGATTACCATAACGGCATCAGGATTTACTTCCAATACCAAGTCGATTACTTCTTCTACATGGGTAGTGTCGAAGTAATTCTTTACCGGGTCATAGTTGGTTGGTGCTGCGATTACCACAAAATCGGCATCAGCATAAGGAGAAGCCTTTCCCGTCCCTCCCTGAAGGGAGGGGGACAAGACTGCATGGAGATCAAGTGGCTTTTCTGCCAAATACTTTTCGATATAGTCATCCTGAATAGGTGAAATCCTGTTGTTCAGCTTTTCTACCTTTTCTGGTATTACATCTACTGCTGTTACATGATGATGTTGTGATAGCAATGTAGCTATACTCAGTCCCACATAGCCTGTGCCGGCCACTGCGACTCTGATGTCTTTGAAATCACGCATATTTATATTTGATTTAGTTTCTTATTCCGCTATTTCGAAATCTTCGTTATGCACATTGCTGATGGCAACGGCATAACCTCCAAGGTCCATCACAAGCTGGCGGTCGCGCAATATTCGTACGACATATCCTTCTTGTCCTGCCATGATTCCTGTCAGAACACGGAGCTTCACGTGTTCCCTTGCAAATTTCACAAAAGGATCACGAAGGAAAGTCACACGTTCCGGTTCCGACTCCATGACTTTCATGAACGGCTTCATGACGCTGTTCTTGATGGATGCCGGTTCTCCTGTCATGCAATTGTTTACAAGATGGTATCGTGGAAAATTCTTCTGGAGGAAATTCTTCAGGTCTTCAGTTTCGCCCTGCAAGAATACGAGGCCGCTTACTGAAGGTTTCTCTTCTTTGACTACACCTTTGCCATTTGCTTTGCGCTTATAACCAATGGTGCGGTGAATGAAACACTTTGGAATGAAATCGCCTTCCCAATTGCCTTCTTCAAGTATCTTGTCGAACTTTTCAGCTGCAAAATGCTGGATAAACAAATATCCCCATGGAGCCTCCGGTTCTTCGTTAATGGACATTCCTCCTACTTTTGAAGCCGATTTTTTATCAGCCCCAACAACGTGGATGCCCTTTGGTAAACACTTGTTGTTATACATATCGTTGTTTACGTCGGCTGTAGAAGAAGGAAGCGAGCAAACCTGCGTCATTTTCTTTATCTACTTTATGTCACTGTTAGCTGCCATCACGTATGATGACGATGCTATTATTACAATAACATTGCTCATAAAATCACACCTTAGAAGTACATATTGTCCAGTCCAGTAGATGAAAACAGAATTCGTCAAGTAGTCTTGGCCATCTTACTTTCTTACTACTATATGGCTTTGTGTCTCTATCAATATTATGTCTGAATCTTCATATCCATATCTCATAATGAGAGATAAGATATCGGGTGCAAAGTTACGCTTTTTCTTGCATTTATTATCATTCACATTATAAAACTTTTATGTTTTCATTGATTTTGTATAGCTATGTCTATGATTACACGCTAATTAGTAACAAAAATGCGACATAACTTTATATACACAATGCCACTGCCATCATTATATTCTTCACTTTCATCATTCTTCCTCAAACAATACCGCATTAAACCCAAATCGGTCATTAGGCCGTTTAATGTATAATTTTAATAACTGCTTGCAGTCTTTTGCTCTTTATAAGGCGTCTTTTGCTTGTTTTTAATTCGCAATAGCCCGCTATTACTCATTAAAAGCCAAACAAAATCCACTCTTCTAAAAAACAAAATCCAGGCAAGCCCTAATGACCGATTTGGGTTAAACTATACTTCGGCTGTCTAAAGTTTTTCTTTCCGTCGTTCGTTCCACGCAATCTTACTGCAACGTGGTAAACAATATACGTCCGGTACAAATTTATGAAATTTATGCCCAGTTTTCAAGAATCCTTTATAAAAACCTGAAAATAGGAAAAGGGCGTAACTCATTGAGTTACACCCCCTTTATCTATCTTTTATCTACGCTTATCTATGAGCGTCTCATTTGACCTCCTCGAAGTCTGCGTCCTGAACGTCGTCGGCACCGTTGCTCTGTGAGCCGGCGTTGTTCTGGGTGCCACCGGCGTTGGCTCCGTTGAAGCCGGCACCTGCGTCAGCACCTGGCTGAGCACCCTGAGCACCCTGATACATCTGCTGTGAGGCAGCCTGCATAACGGTGTTGAGGTTGTTGATGGCAGTGTCGATGGCAGCCACGTCACCACTCTTGTGAGCATCCTTGAGCTGCTGGAGAGCCTGTTCGATGCCTGGCTTCTTGTCGGCAGGAATCTTGTCGCCATTGTCCTTCAGGAAGTTCTCTGTGGTGAATATCATAGAGTCAGCCTGGTTCATCTTGTCGATCTTCTCGCGCTCAGCCTTGTCGGCAGCGGCGTTAGCCTCAGCCTCAGCCTTCATGCGGTTGATCTCATCCTCGCTCAGTCCTGACGAAGCCTCGATACGTATTGCCTGCTCCTTACCGGTGGCCTTGTCCTTTGCAGAAACGTTGAGGATACCGTTGGCATCGATATCGAATGTCACCTCAATCTGTGGCACACCACGACGAGCCGGTGCGATTCCCTCGAGGTTGAACTGACCGATACTCTTGTTCTGGGCAGCCATCGGACGCTCACCCTGCAGCACGTGGATAGTCACGGCAGTCTGGTTGTCGGCAGCTGTAGAGAATGTCTCACTCTTCTTGCAAGGGATTGTGGTGTTTGCGTCGATAAGCTTTGTCATCACGCCACCCATTGTCTCGATACCGAGAGTCAGAGGAGTAACGTCGAGCAATACGATGTCGCCAACTCCCTCTTCCTTGTTGAGGATGGCACCCTGGATAGCAGCACCCACTGCAACCACCTCGTCTGGGTTAACGCCCTTTGAAGGCTCTTTGCCGAAGTAGTTCTTCACGAGAGTCTGCACTGCTGGTATACGGCTTGAACCACCTACGAGGATTACCTCGTCGATATCCGAAGTTTGGAGCTTTGCGTCGCGGATAGCGTTCTGGCATGGCACGAGACAAGCCTGAATCAGGTTGTGGGCCAGCTGCTCAAACTGTGAACGTGTGAGAGTCTTTACCAAATGCTTTGGCACACCGCCTTCTGCCGTGATGTATGGCAGGTTGATTTCTGTAGACGAAGAGCTTGACAACTCGATCTTTGCCTTCTCGGCAGCCTCTTTCAGACGCTGCATAGCCATAGGATCCTTAGAGAGGTCGATGCCCTCGTCAGCCTTGAATCCGTTTACGAGCCAGTCGATGATCA
>JALFCG010000170.1 GCA_022771265.1 Prevotella sp. | reverse complement strand
AGCGCAGTGGATAGATATCACGGTGCCCCTTTCCGATGTATATCGAGAGTATCGTGATGTGGATGACAAGATAATCATTTTTGCTTCGGGTGACCCATTGTTCTTTGGTTTTGCCACAACCTTACAGAGGGAGTTTCCTGATGTGGATATCAAGGTATATCCTACGTTCAATTCGTTGCAAACACTTGCCCATCGTATTGTGATGTCATATCATGACATGACAATTGTATCGCTCACCGGTCGCCCGTGGAATGCCTTTGATGCCGCTCTTATTGAAGGACGTGACAAGATAGGCATACTCACCGACCGCCAACACACTCCATCTGCAATAGCCGAAAGGATGTTGCACTATGGATATGTGGAATATGAGATGTACGTAGGTGAGCATCTTGGAAACACCGACGCGGAGCGCGTTGCGCGGTATTCGATCGAAGACGCTGCCACTACGGAATTCTCATCCCCCAACTGTCTGATAATTGCGAAGAAAAATAATTCCTCATTTCAAATCGGTCTGCCCGACAACGCGTTCGCCATTCTCGATGGCAGACCCAAAATGATAACGAAGATGCCTATACGTCTGCTCTCTATCCAAGCCTTGGGTCTTACATGCGGCAGTGTGCTATGGGATATCGGTTTCTGCACGGGCAGTATTTCCATCGAGGCAAAGCGCATGTACCCTTCCATAGATGTGGTGGCATTCGAGATACGCGAGGAAGGACGGAAATTGATGGAGGAGAACACCCGCAGGTTCCGCACTCCGGGCATAACGGCGGTAATCGGTGACTTTATGCAGCAAGACGTTACAACTTTACCTCAACCTACAAGTGTCTTTATAGGTGGTCATGGAGGAAAGATAGTGCGGATGGTGGCAAGGGTGGCACAGTTGCTCCCCAAAGGAGGAACTGTGGTGATGAACAGTGTGAGTGAAAAGAGTAGAACGCTATTCATAGGAGCCTGCCAAATGTTCGGGCTGTCGCTCGTGTCGTGCAACAGCATTCAACTTAATGATTATAATAAAATAGATATACTAAAATGCGTAAAGCAATAGTGACAATATCAGACGATGGACAAGCGTTGGCGACAATAGTGTCAAGAGAACTCCATGCCGACATCATTCCGCTTGGACAGGTAGCCGCCCAATGGTACGACTATGACGCTTTCGTGTTCATATCGGCTATGGGCATTTGTGTCAGGACAATAGCACCGTTATTAAAAGACAAACATTCCGACCCAGCTGTGGTGTGCATGGACACGGCAGGGAAGAATGTCATAGCTGTGGTGTCGGGACATGTAGGTGGAGCGAACCAACTCGCCACTGATGTCGCAAGAGCAGTGGGGGCAATGCCTGTTATTACCACGAGGAGCGATATTGATGGCCTGTGGCAACTTGACTTATTAGGGAAGAGATTTGGATGGGAATTGGAACGCGAGGATATCAATGCTGAAATAGCCATGTTTGTAAATCGCCGTCCCACCGCTTTGTTGCTACAGGTGAATGACGAGGGAACAAGATGGCTCGAAGCCAATCTGCCTGAGCATGTTACTGTGTTCTATCGGGAGGATTGCATTGACAGTAATCTCTTTGACCTGCTTGTCGTAGTGGGATATAAATCAGTTGTTGTCAACGGCATAAAAGCCACCCTGCATTATATTCCGAAATGCCTGCATGTGGGAATCGGTTTGGCGCACGATGCCGACATGGAATGTATTGACGAAATACGACACTGCCTTAACGACAAAGGGATTAATATGAAGGCAATAAAAAGCATTGCCACTATCGACGTGAAGAAAGGCGAGAAAGTGGTGGGCGAACTGATGAGGTGCGGATATGAAGTGAAATTCTATTCATCGGGAGAACTTGGTGAGATTATTGTTCCCAACCCGAGTGTTACTGTGGAGAAGCATGTCGGGACGTCCAGTGTGAGCGAGGCGGCCGCCATGCTGAGTGCCGACAACAATCAACTGTTGTTGGAAAAGCACAAAGGCACACAGTGGACACTTGCCGTGGCATTGGATTCAGCCTTCGACCGCTCTAAAGGACATGTAGAGATAGTGGGAGCCGGTCCCGGAGATCCCGAACTCGTGTCCATTCGAGGCAGGAAGTATCTTGAAAGGGCAGACCTGATATTATATGCAGGCAGTCTTGTACCCCGTCAGTTGACAGAGTGTGCCAAACAGGGCGCAACAGTGCGCAACAGTGCATCGATGGCGTTGGAAGAGCAATGCAACTTGATGAAGACGTTCACCGACCGTGGCCTGCTCGTCGTGAGATTGCATACTGGCGACCCTTGTATCTATGGTGCCATACAGGAGCAGATAGACTTTTTCGAATCTCATGACATCAGTTATCATATCACTCCAGGTATCTCGTCATTCCTTGCCGCAGCCGCCGAGTTAAGGTCGCAGTTTACTATCCCCGGACGTTGCCAAACCATCATTCTCACCCGTGGCGAGGGACGCACCCCAATGCCTGAGCGTGAGAAATTGCACCTGCTTGCCCGCAGCCGCAGTACGATGTGTATTTTCCTCAGTGCCTCTATCGTTGACGATGTGCAAGATCAGTTGTTGCAGGAATATCCAGAAGACACCCCAGTGGCAGTATGCTATCATCTCACATGGAAAGACCAGAAGATATGGCGCGGGAAACTGTCGTCTCTCGCAAACATTGTCAGAGAGAATCATCTCACACTTACCACAATGATTGTTGTTGGAGAAGCGGTGAGAGGGAACTCGGAAATGAGAAATGGGGAATCAAGTATGAGGAATGTATCAAAATTGTATGACAGGCATTTCACTCATCTTTTCAGAAAAGGCGAAGAATGATACTAATATTCGGAGGAACTACAGAGGGCAGGAAGGCGATTAAGGAAATTGAAGAAGCCGGGAAGCCATTCTACTACTCGACCAAAACCGGGGAGCAGCAGGTGGAGCTGTGTCATGGCATATCTGTCAGCGGAGCCATGACACGAGAGAAGATGATAGACTTCTGCAACGATAATGACATAAGGTTGTTGGTGGATGCCGCCCATCCTTTTGCTTCACATCTTCATCATACGGTGGCTGATGTGGCTGAATGTCTTAATTTACCGGCAATTCGCTTTGAGAGAATTTTTCCTCCGAGAGACTTGGATATCACATGGTGTGACTCATACGAAGAAGTGGTGGATAAAGTAAAGCCCGGTGAAACTGTGATTGCCACAACAGGAGTACAAAGCATATCTCACCTCAAAACATTGGAGGAAAAAGGGTGCGATGTGTATTATCATATATTAAAGCGACAGTCAAGCATAAGCAAGGCTCATGCAGAAGGCATTACCGACGACCGTATTGTTTTCTATGGTGAGGATTCCATTCATACAATAGGAAAGGGAACACTGATTCTGAAAGAAAGTGGTCTTTCCGGCGGCTATCAGGAAAAAGTTGATGAGGCAAGGAAGAATGGCATGAGAATAATTGCCATAAGGCGTCCTGTGACTCCCAAAGGGTTTCATATCGTTGATGGCGAACATGGTCTGCGCAGAATTATCGAGCGTTTACTGCCCGAATATTATTCACTCAAAAGTGGACTGACAACAGGAACGTGTGCCACTGCAGCGACAATCGCTGCCTACTCATCCCTTAGCGGACAGCAACCGCCCTCAGTACCTGTCGTGCTTCCTAATGGTGAGACTATCATGGTGGACGTATATTATGGCGATGGTTATTCCTATGTAATAAAAGAAAGCGGAGATGACCCGGATGTGACTAATGGGGCTGAGATAAGGGTGTGGGTGGAGCCAAATGAAGGTTCGCTTGTCATTGTCGGTGGCGATGGAGTAGGGCGGTTTACTCTTCCCGGTTTCGACTATCCCCCAGGCGAGGCGGCTATCAATCGTGTGCCTCGCGAGATGATTCATCGTAATCTTGGTAATGTCCACGTCAAGGTGACAATATCCGTTGTTGACGGAGAACGACTGGCACAAAGGACATTCAATCCCCGTCTTGGAATAAAGGGTGGAATATCCATAGTGGGTGTGTCGGGCATAATAAAGCCATTCTCTGAGGATGCTTTTGTAGAGAGCATAAGAAAATGCATGACGGTGGCTGCCGCTTCGGGATGTGGGGAGGTTGTAATCAACAGTGGTGCAAAGAGTGAGCGTATGGTTCGCTCGCGTTTTTCCACCCTTCCGCCGCAGTGCTTTGTGGAATATGGCAATTACATCGGAGCCACTATCACTATCGCAAGGGAACTGTCTATTCCTCGTGTTCACCTTGTAATGATGATAGGTAAGGCCGTGAAACTTGCCGCTGGGCATCTCGATACACATAGTCACCGCAGCACGATGGACCGTGACTTTATCGTCTCGATGCTCGAAGAGTCGGGATGTGACAAAACGGTTTTGGCAAAGGCCCGTAACATCACTTTGGCACGGGAACTATGGGACATCATTCCTCAAGACAATATCGGGAGATTTGTGGAAGTATTGACAGATTATTGCCATAAGGCATGCAACCATATAATGACAAAAGAACAACTTGAAATAATTATTTTGAAAGATGAATAAAATATTGAATTTCATTGTGATGATGGCAATAATACTAATTGCCGCATCATGTACGGGCAAGGGGAGCAGGAAAGAGTTGAACAAGAGTGCTGCTGACTCCGTCGTTGAGGTGAAGCCACAATATGCCAAAGGCTTTACGGTGAGGATGCTTGACAACGGAATCCGTCTTGTCGATGTCAAAGACCCGCAGAAATCAAAGGGTATGACATATCGCTTTGCATTAGTGAACACAGAAATTGATGCGGCAGATATTCCCGATGGATATACAAGGATTGATGTGCCAGTCAAGCGCACTATCCTCATGACCATGCTTCAGCTCTCCAACTTCACCATCCTGAATGCTCATGATGTGGTAAAAGGAATCACAGGCACGAAAAATCTGTTTGACAAAGACATTTTGCAGCGAGTGAAAAAGGGAGAAATAGTGAAGATTGGCATGGAAGGCAACTTTGACCCGGAACTGGTAATGGCGGCTGCACCCGATATAATCTTCATATCACCGTTCAAGCGTGGAGGATATGATGCCATCAAGGAGACGGGAGTTACTCTCGTGCCGCATCTTGGTTATAAGGAACTTGACCCTCTTGGACAGGCTGAGTGGATAAAGTTTGTAGCAATGTTCATAGGCAAGGAAAAGGAGGCAAACAAGATATTCGGCGACATTGCCCACCGATATAACTCACTGAAAGCCAAGGCGGAGGCTGTTGGTAGAGATCATCCTACAATATTCAGTGGTGAGATGCACGGTGGCAACTGGCATGCTGTGGGAGGAAAGAACTATCTTGCTCAGATATTCCGCGATGCCGGTGCTGATTATGTCATCAACGATGATAACACCGGTGGTCTGCCCATCGACTTTGAGACGATGTATGCCAAGGCTGCAAAGGCAGACTATTGGCGCATACTCAACAGTTATCCCGGTGAGTTCTCCTACGAGGCACTGCAAAAGTCGGAGCCTCGCAATGTCTTGTTCAAGGCTTTCAGGGATAGAAAGGTGATATACTGCAATATGAAAACCACACCATATTATGAAATATCCCCCGTGATGCCCGACAAGGTGTTGGCTGATTTTATTGCTATCTTCCATCCTGAGGTCATGCCAAAGGGATATACCCCTACATTCTATAAATTATTGTAAGGAGGAAAGAGAAGAAGGATATATGTTAAAGCCAGGGTTAAGTTTTCTGACGATGCTATCACTCGTCGTCTTGTCCGCCGTGCTCTTTGTGGCAAATCTGTTCATAGGCACTGTGACGATTCCTCTTGGTGCCATAGTCGGCATAGTGCTCGATTTGCCCGTTGAAGGATATGCTGAAGAGGATATGACGATATGGAGCAATATAATATGGAACTCGCGCATGCCGCAGACCATAACAGCCATTCTTGCAGGAGCCGGGCTGTCTGTAAGTGGACTGCAGATGCAGACGGTATTCCGCAATCCTCTTGCCGGACCTTCTGTCTTGGGCGTTAGCAACGGGGCATCGCTTGGTGTGGCATTTGTCGTATTGCTATCGTCATCGCTTGGAGGGGTGGCACTCAGCCGTTTGGGATATGTAGGAGATGTGGCAATCACGATTGCCGCCATTGTTGGTGCTCTATCCATTTTGGCATTGATAGTATTCGTGGCTCAGTATGTACGTGGCAATGTCACTCTTCTTCTCATAGGTGTGATGACGGGCTATCTTGCTACGGCGATAATAGGAGTGCTAAAATTCTTCAGTGCCGAAGAAGATGTCAAGGCATACGTTGTGTGGGGATTAGGATGTTTCACCCGTACCTCCGGCACCCAACTATTAGTCTTCTCATTGTTGATGTGTATAATCCTTCCAATGGGAATGTTGCTGATAAAAACTATGAATATATTGATGTTAGGAGATAATTATGCCCGAAATCTCGGATTGAATATAAGACGTTCGCGCATTATGGTAATTCTCTCGTCAGGATTGCTTGCCGCAGTCGTTACGGCATATTGTGGTCCAATAATGTTTGTGGGTCTTGCTGTTCCCCATCTTGCCCGCGCCGTTTTCCGCACCTCCGACCATCATTGGCTTATGCCGGCAACATTAATAACAGGTATATCGCTCACGCTTCTCTGTTGCATTCTATCACGTCTTCCTGGTTTCGAGGGAGCTTTGCCCGTCAACAGTGTCACAGCATTGGTAGGTGCCCCTATAATTGCAGTTGTACTCCTGAAACGTAAATAATCGTCATGGCAAAGGTGTGCCAACCTGAGATTTCGTTTTTATTTTGCAGCGTGAAAAATAGAGTATCCACGCTACAAAATAAAAGCGAAACTTAAGTTAATATTTAACGACACTCCATAATTTATCAATAACATACCTATGTGTCACACATAATTTGTGTCACACATAGGTATGTGATAATTTCCATCGTCATGCTTTCCACAGTCCATGCAGGTTGCAGTACTCCCTTACGCACAGACACTCTTCACTGGTGATAAACGTTGACTCGGGTTTACATCCAGGCTTAAGTTCACACCTTAATACCGACGTCGGTGTCAGCAACTCTACCCATTGGATATAGTGTTCGTCGAGCATCGGATGCTCCACACTTCCCACTTTTACGCGGTATCCATTGACTGTTTTCTCAACCACAGGTACATGTTTCTCCTGGGCTGCGTCGGTAGTGTTTTCCTTAAGCAAAATCATCGGTTTGCCGCAGCACACCAATTCCCCCGCTCCAGGATTTAACACTTCCACAATGTTGCCGCAAACGGGGCAACGATAGATTTCCCTTAGTTTTGTCATATAAACTCCTTTCTTTTTTGTAGCGCACCTATGCACTCCTGATTATTCGATGCAAATATAACAAATAATCTCCCACTTGTCAATACTTATATTAATTTCTTATATCTATTTTGCATCTATTCTCAATCTTTAATCCTTAGTCTTATTTTCTTTCCTTTATATATATTACAACCTCATTATTGTCATAACGTACATTCACATGGTATCTGGATAGGTTACTATGGTCGTGGCTCTGCAGCCATGTGGCTTTCTTCGAAGTCGGGCAGGCGGTATGGACGCACTGTGCGGTCGGCGAGGTATATGCGGTAGAGGGTTTGGGCGAGGGAGTCAAGGGTTTGCTGGCGGCAGTGGGGCTTGAGTTGACATTCCCATACGGTGATGCAGTGCCAGCCCATGGCGGCAATTTTGTGTTGCTCTTCGATGTCACGTTGTTTGTTGCGACGTATTTTCTTTTCCCAGAAGTTGGTGTTGGTCTTTGGCATTTTGAAACTTTGGCAGTCGTCATGTCCGTGCCAGAAGCAGCCGTTGACGAAGATGACCGTGCGGTATTTGCGAAGTACGATGTCGGGATGTCCCGGAAGCCGTGGATGGTTGAGACGGTAGCGGAAGCCGCGGGCAAAGAGATACCTGCGCACCAACATCTCCGGGCGCGTTCCTTTGCTTTTTATGGCTGCCATGCAGCGGTGCCGCTGCTCCTTTGTCATCTTGTCCATCGTAGGATTTTGCCGCAAAGTTACGGTATTTCTATGAGACTGCAAAATGTTTTCGGGTATTATTTTTTTGTTGTTTGGGAGTTGTGGTAGAGCCATAAATGTTAACAATGGATAGGTAAGTGTTAATTATTTCACCTTTTATCAATTATCTTTGGAAAAAAAATGGTGATTGGAAATTATTTAGTAACTTTGCTGCGACTTATTAAAACAGAAATGAAATTTCGCTACATATATATCACCATAGCTTTCGCATTCGCTTTGAGTGTCAACGCGAGGAACAGGACCATTGCTGAGATGGAGGATATTGCACGGCTGGCAATGACGCATGGAAACACGTCCAAGGCAAAGGCGGCCGACGGCGACCTTGAGCTGACACTTGTGGATGCCAACCGGCAGTTGGGCATCTTCTCTGCCAAAGGAAGAGGGTTTGTAATCGTCAACCGCAACGACCAGGGACGTGCCATTCTCGCACAATCGTCCAACGACTATGCCCCTGATATGATGCCCGAAGCCTATAAATGGTGGTTGGAAACTACCATACGGAACCTGGAATCCGGATACACACTGACCACCGACGCTGACCAGTTGAAGTCGGCAACGACCATTGACAATTTCATACTAACGACATGGGGTCAAGGTGCTCCGTATAATGCGAAATGCCCGACTGTCACGAGGAAGAACGGTTCAGGGAAAGCTTCCACGGGATGTGTGGCCACGGCACTGGCGCAGGTGATGAACCACTACCGCTATCCCGAGAGAGGAAAAGGAACAGGTGGTTATTCCGTCGTTAACATCACAGCGACAAAAAGCGACACGCTCTACTACGAAGAATCCATTAACAACACTTACCAGTGGGACAAGCTGAAGACGAGCTATACAATAGACGAGACCGACACTGAGCCTATCTCAACGCTACTGTTCGACGTTGGCAAGGCGACATACATGAGCTACGAGGCGAATGGCAGCGGTGCATCCCTCTACTGGATGGTAAGGGGCATGGCAGATAACTTCAGCTACGACTCGCTTGCCATCAACTACTACGATCGCAGTTATTTCACCGACGCGGAATGGTATGCCATGATAAGAAACGAGATTGAGGCAGGACGTCCTGTGGCATACGCAGGCTTAACCTCAAATAGTGAGGGGCACGCCTTCCTCTTCACTGGCATCGACACCGAGGGAAAGGTGTATGTCAACTGGGGATGGGATGGCCACTACGACGGATGGTTTGCCATCGACCAGCTTGTTCCCATGCAAGGCAACGACTTCAACTTCGGTCATCACATGATTACCGGTTTCAACCCTCAGCCATCTCCTTCCCCTGAAGAGGAGAACACGAGCCTTATGTACTACGATAAAGAGATTTACAATTTCAAGGTCAGTTCTACGGGAAGTGACGTGAAGATTAGTCCTGTGGCATATTACAACATCAGTTGGCGATACTTTTTCGGACAATATCGTCTGATGATAGAAAACGAGGACACGGGAATGTGCTATACCATCCCGTTACCTAAACTGTCGATAGCGAGAAACGACGCATTATCTCCGTATATGGGCATAAAAGTGATTTTCAATAGCGGCATCAAAGCCATATACAAGTCGGCAACCGGCAATGACCTGCCAAAAGGACACTACAAAGTGTGGATGGAGTGTAAGTCGGACGAAGCTTCCCAATGGTATAAGTTGCGCCGCATCAGCGATCTCACGTCCTACTCTTATTTCTCCATAGACTCCAACGGCACGATAAAGGTCAGTAACACTGAATCGACGACTTCGGTGAAGGCTGCAAGAAGAAATGCCGCCTCATCACCATCCACAGTATATACTATTAAAGGTGTTTCAGTAGGCACGGACTTTGAAGTGCTCCCCGCTGGTGTCTATATCAAGGAGGGCAAGACGACGATGAAGTAAGAAAAACAAGAATCAAATAACTTAAACTATCCTATTACAAAAAAAATGACTACATTAAGCATTATTATCGTGGCAGTATTCTGCCTTGGCTATCTTTTAATAGCCATTGAGAGTGTGACAAAAATCAACAAGGCAGCTATCGCCCTGCTGATGTTCGTGGTATGCTGGACATTGTTCATGATTGACCCTGGACAATACATAGCCGACGCATTGGGCGATCACAAGGCACTGGCTGTAGCAGAGGTCATGGAACGGCATCTGGGGAACACTGCCACCACGCTGTTCTTCCTCATGGGAGCGATGACCATAGTGGAACTTGTTGACCAGAACGGTGGTTTCAACTTTGTGCGAGACACGCTGAAGACGCGCACAAAGAAAAAATTGCTTTGGCGCATTGCCTTCATGACCTTCATCCTCTCAGCTGTGCTCGACAACCTTACCACAAGTATCGTGATGATCATGATTTTGAGAAAACTTGTGGAAAACCGCAAGGACCGCCTGACCTATGCCGCTCTTGTAATCATTGCAGCCAACTCCGGAGGTGCTTTCTCGCCTATTGGCGACGTGACCACCATCATGCTTTGGAACAAGGGCGTGCTTACTGCAGCCGGCGTGATAATGGAGGTGTTCCTGCCTTCTTTTGTCTCGATGCTTGTGCCAGCATACATCCTCTCGCGCAGTCTTGAGGGCAAGATGGAAGTGAAGGACTTTGAGCAGAACGTTCGTGTGAAGGACCACCTGACAGAAGTGCAGCGCAAGACGGTGTTCTTCCTTGGTGTCGGCGGATTGATATTCGTGCCGGTATTCAAGACCATCACTCATCTGCCTCCGTTCATGGGCATCCTGCTTGTGCTTGGCGTGCTATGGACGGTGACCGAGGTGTTCTACTCGCGCCTCTCCGGCGAAGAGGAGAAGGGTGGAATGCAGAAACGCGTGACCAACATGCTTTCGCGCATCGATATGGGAACAATACTCTTCTTCCTCGGCATACTGATGGCTGTGGCTTGTCTGGAGACCATCGGAGCACTCGAACTTCTTGGCGACGGGCTTAACAGCGTGTTCAACGGCAACCACTACCTCATAACAGGCATCATCGGTATCTTGTCGAGTATCGTTGACAACGTGCCATTGGTGGCAGGATGTATGGGTATGTATCCTGTTGCGCCAACCGGCGACTTCGCCATTGACGGTATCTTCTGGCAGCTTCTTGCCTATTGTGCCGGCGTAGGCGGCTCGATGCTCATCGTGGGCAGTGCCGCTGGCGTTGTAGTAATGGGTTTGGAGAAGATTTCCTTCGGTTGGTACATGAAGAAAATCTCATGGATTGTACTCTCTGGTTACTTAGCAGGAATCCTCATCTATGGGCTTCAGAGGGCAGTGTTCTTTTAGCTGCCGCAAGTTCGACAAATGTCTTTGACCTATGTTATTTCTGCCTATATGGATCTTTTCCAAAAAAAAGAGGCTATAAGTTTGGTCGTTTGGATGAAAAGGTTTAATTTTGCAGCAACTTAGCATATTGTGTAATGGTACTGAACTATATTTGGGTAGCGTTCTTTGTCATAGCATTCGTGATGGCTACCGTGAAACTGCTGTTTTGGGGAGATTTTGAGGTGTTTCCCGCAATGATGGATTCCACGTTCGCCTCGTCAAAGACAGCGTTCGAGATTTCTCTCGGATTGACCGGCGTGCTCTCGCTTTGGCTTGGCATCATGAAGATAGGTGAAAAGGGTGGGGTGGTGAATGCCTTGGCAAAGCTTCTCAGCCCAATCTTCGTGCGTCTTTTCCCAGATATTCCCAAGGGGCATCCTGTTACTGGAAGCATTTTTATGAATATTGCAGCCAATATGCTCGGCCTTGACAACGCGGCAACACCGTTGGGACTGAAAGCCATGGAACAGCTTCAGGACTTGAACGAGAAGAAGGACACGGCAACAAATCCGATGATAATGTTCCTCGTGCTGAACACCAGCGGACTCACGCTCATTCCAGTGAGCATAATGGTATATAGGGCACAGATGGGCGCGGCACAACCGACCGACATCTTTGTTCCAATATTGCTTGCAACATTTTTCTCCACCTTGGCAGGAATAATCATCACAAGCCTTTATCAGCGCATTAACCTCTTCAACCGTACCATGTTGTTGACTCTTGGGGGCGCTTGCGTATTGGTGTCTGCCATCATCTGGGGTTTCAGCCAGATGGACAAGGAACAGGTTAACATCGTCAGTACCACGGTGGCAAACATTCTCCTTATGCTCATCATCATTGGATTCATTCTGTCGGGAGTCAGGCACAAGGTGAATGTCTATGACGCATTCATTGAAGGGGCGAAAGACGGGTTTCAGACAGCAGTGAGAATAATACCCTATCTCGTGGCAATACTCGTTGGAATCGGTGTCTTCCGCGCTTCGGGCGCTATGGACATGCTCATCGACGGCATAAAATGGACAGTGGCGGCAGTGGGAGGCAATACCGACTTTGTGGGAGCATTGCCTACGGCATTGATGAAGCCGTTGTCGGGAAGTGGCGCAAGAGGAATGATGGTCGATGCCATGACAACATACGGTGCCGATTCTTTCATCGGCAGACTGAGCTGTGTGTTCCAAGGCTCCACCGACACCACGTTCTATATCCTTGCGGTGTATTTCGGCAGTGTAGGCATTCGCTATACGCGTCATGCCGTAGCTTGTGGACTTCTTGCCGACCTGGCTGGAATATTGTCAGCAATAGCGATATGTTATATGTTTTTCTAACATTCAGAAAATATGGGGAATAATATGAATGTCTTGAAACAAGAAAGGCCTGACGGATATAAGTCGCTCTCGGTTTATCAGAAAAGTGAGTGCATATATGATGTCACACACTATTTCGTCAATAATTTCCTGGATCGGGGAAAGGACAGGACTGTAGATCAAATGCTGCAAGCTGCCCGTTCTTGTAAACAAAATATTGTTGAGGGTTATAGTGACGCGGAGGGCTCCACAGAATCGGAACACAAGTTGTCGGTTATAGCAAAAGGCAGTCTTGAGGAGTTGAAAGAAGATTATCGTGACTACCTCCGAAACAACAGTTTGGAAATATGGGGCAAGGACCATCCGAAATACATTGCCGCCCAGCCCTTATGCAGGAAACATAACGACAGCGCATGGTATAGGCGGCAGATAGAAGGTAGAAATGCCGAAGACATCTGCAACATTGCACTGATAATAGTCAATCAGGAATTGGCAATGCTCTATGGATATATAAAATATCTAAATGACAAATTCCTCAAAGAGGGAGGAATCAAAGAGCAGAGATACAGAATAAGGTCGGAGTGGAGAAAGAGAAATTTAGGGTATTGATGTGGGGTTTTGTAGGTTTTTGTAGGTTGATGTAGGTTTTTTGTAGAGATTATCTATTTCCTTACAATCCTTACAATCCCTACACCTCCCCCTCAACGAAAAAAAAAATAATATGGCAAATTTAAAATCATTATTCAAGGACACGGCAATTTATGGACTTAGCAGTATAGTGGGAAGATTTCTCAACTATCTGCTCGTGCCGCTTTACACGGCAACTCTTTCTGCCGCAGGTGGTGGCTACGGTGTTATCACCAACGTTTATGCCTATACGGCACTCATACTCGTGATTCTGACCTTCGGAATGGAAACGACATTTTTCCGGTTTTCCAATAAGGAAGGGGAAGACCCGCAAAAGGTGTATTCCACCGTCCTGACTGCCGTTGGAATGGTCTCGTTGCTCTTCGTGGCTCTCGTCTTTGCCTTTATCGGTCCGCTTTCCGAGGCGATGGGCTATGCTGACCATCCTTCCTATATCTGGGTTATGGCTACAACGGTGGCGATTGATGCTTTTCAGAGCATTCCTTTCGCTTATCTCAGATACAAGAAACGCCCTATAAAATTTGCGGCACTGAAATTGTTGTTCATCGTGTTGAACATCATGCTCAACTTGCTGTTCTTCTTGGTTCTCCCGTCGCTCTATGAGTCTTATCCCGATGAAATAGGCAAAATCTATGACCCGACAATTGGTGTAGGCTATGCTTTCTATGTAAATCTTGCTTGCACAGCCTCCATCACCTTCTGTTTCTGGAAGGAGTTGACGGAGTTCAAATACGGGTTCGACGGAAAACTGTTGCGCAGAATGTTGTCATACAGTTGGCCAATACTTGTTTTGGGAATAGCAGGAATACTGAATCAAACCGCCGACAAGATATTGTTCCCCTATATATATAAAGGTGGTAATGCCCACGAGCAACTGGGCATCTATGGTGCCGCCTCGAAGATAGCCATGATTATGGCAATGATAACACAGGCTTTCCGTTATGCCTACGAGCCTTTTGTCTTTGGCAAGGCAAAAGAAAAGGACAACCGCGACACTTACGCCAAGGCGATGAAGTTTTTCGTTGTCTTCACCCTGTTGGCATTCCTCGTTGTCATAGGCTATCTCGACCTGCTGAAATATATCATCGGACGAGGATATTGGTCGGGTTTGAAGGTTGTTCCAATCGTTATGGCTGCAGAGATAATGATGGGTGTTTATTTCAACCTGTCGTTTTGGTATAAGCTCATCGACAAGACCATCTGGGGTGCATGGTTCTCAGGCATCGGGTGTGCCGTGCTGATAGTCATAAATGTCATCTTTGTGCCTGAATATGGCTATATCGCCTGTGCTTGGGCTGGATTTGCCGGTTATGCCACTGCGATGTTGTTGAGCTATCTCGTCGGTCAAAGGTATTATCCTATTGCCTATCCTTTGACAGATATGGCAAAGTATCTTGTGCTTGCATTGGCGCTCTTTGCCGCTATGACACTGTTGAAGGATTATGTAAGTATCGTCGTGTCACTGCTCGTCAATACGTTGCTTATCGGAGTATTCATGCTCTATATCCTGAAAAAAGAGAAGTTTAGAATTAAAAAATAAAATAACTATTATGAAAAAAACCTCTATTGTTTTGGCAGCTATGCTTGCCACAACGTCAATACATGCCGATGAGGGAATGTGGACGCTTTACAATCTGCCGCAGGCTGCTTTCGAGCAGATGCAGAACGAAGGGTTTGCTTTGCCATACGCAGACCTCTACAGTTCCGACAATGCCATAAAGCATGCAGTGGTGAATTTCTCTGGATATTGTTCGGGCGTTGTCGTCTCGCCCGATGGTCTGGTGTTTACCAACCATCACTGTGGCTTTGAGTCAATCCGTTCACACTCCACAGTGGAGCACGACTACATGCTCAATGGTTTCTATGCGAAAACCTATGAGGAGGAACTGCCCAACGAGAACATGTTTGTCAGCTTCATGGTTGAGCAGAAAGACATCACCAAGTTCCTTGACGAGAAGGGCATAAACAATATGAAACCCTCACAACAGGCTGTTTTCCTCGATTCCATCGAGAACGCGATGTCTAAGGAGGTAAAGGCAAAGGATTCTACCCTAAGATTGGAGATAAAGCCTTTCTTTGAGGGAAACAAGTATTATGCCACCACCTATCGCGACTTCACCGACCTGAGACTTGTATTCACCGTGCCAAAGTCGATGGGAAAGTTTGGCGGTGAGACAGACAATTGGATGTGGCCACGCCAAACTTGCGATTTCTCCGTGTTCCGCATTTATGCCGACCCGAAGACAAACGGTCCGGCTAAATACAGCAAGGACAACGTGCCTTACCACCCGTCATCGTGGGCTCCAGTTTCTCTACAAGGCTATAAGGATGGCGATTTCGCAATGACAATGGGTTATCCCGGCAGTACCAGCCGCTATCTCTCATCCTTCGGCATCCGTGAGCGCCGCGATGCTAAGAACGCGCCAATGGCACAGGTCAGGGGAGTGAAGCAGGATGTGATGATACGCCACATGCGTGCCGATGAAGCTGTACGTATCAAGTATGACTCAAAATATGCGCAAAGCAGCAACTATTGGAAAAACTCTATTGGAATGAACAAGTGTATCGACTCTACAGGACTGATTACCCAGAAGGCAGAGTTCGAGAAGCGTATTAAGGAGTATCAGAGAACGACGGGCTTCCTTGATGGGAAACTTGACTTTGACCTGATGGAGAACCTCTATGGCAAACGAATGAGGCTTGCCAAAGCAATGACATTGTTCCGTGAGACCTTCGTGAGGACTAATGAGTTGGCAACAAGAGCCATGAAGGTGCACAATGGCATTGGCGTTGAAGGTCCGAAAGACAAGCCAAAGAAACAGTATGTTACTTTCGACGATAACAGCGACACATGGGATGAGGCACTCGACAAGGAAGTATATGCTACATTGTTGAAAAACTATCGTGACCAGGTGGATGAGGAGTTCCTGCCTGATTTCTACAAGACCATTGACGAGAAGTTTGGCGGCGACTATGCTAAATACGTCAACCATGTATGGAGCACTTCAGTATTGATGAAGAGCGGCGAGAAGATATTTATCAACAAGAAGGGATTCAAAAAAGACCCTGGAGTGGTAATGGGTCTCGACATTACCGATGTGATGCACAAGATTATGCAGCCAATGCAGGATTTAGGCGATTCCATCGCATTGCAGGAACGTTATCTCTGTGCTGCCAAGATACGTATGGAAGAAGACCTTCCACACTACAGCGACGCCAACCTCACCATGCGCCTCAGCTACGGACAGGTTGGCGGTTACGACTTGGGCGGCAAACCTTCTGGCTACTACACCACGGCAGAGAGCATCGTGGAGAAAATGAAGACAGGCGACAAGGTTATCGACTATTATGCTGAGCCTGTAATGCACGAACTGATGAGCGCCAAGGACTTTGGCAAATACACCGACAAGACGAGCGGCAAGATGCAGCTTTGCTTCCTTACCAACAACGACATCACCGGCGGCAACAGCGGTTCGCCAATGTTCAACGGCAAGGGAGAACTCATCGGACTTGCCTTCGACGGAAACTGGGATAGCCTCTCCAGCGACATCTTCTTCGACACCAAACTCGCGCGTTGTATAGGAGTGGATATAAGATTTGTGCTCTACATGATGGACAAGTGGGGACATGCCGATAGGCTGATAAAGGAGATAAATGCTAAATAAGCATTTGACGAAATGAAACAATAAAAACCTAATAATGAAAAAAAAACTATTATCACTAATTATGTTGTGTTGCGGCATTTCCGCCGCGGCACAACATTCCACCATAGACCTTAGCGGACAATGGTCCTTGTCACTCGACCCAGATTCCACAGGCATCTCAAAGGGATTTCCGACTGCTTTGTCAAATGATATCGTTATCTTACCGGGAACGACAGACACCAACAAAAAGGGAATCAAGAACAACAAGAAAGATGAAACAACTCATCTCTCAAGACATTTTTCATATTTCGGCAAGGCATGGTATCTAAGGACCATCGACGTTCCTGCCTCATGGAAGTCAAAGAACATCAATCTGTTCCTTGAGCGCACCAAGCCGACAACTGTGTATGTCGATGGCGTGGAAGTCGGAAAATGCGACGACATTTCAGTGCCGCAGCTCCACGACCTGACAGGCAAGTTGACCCCCGGACGTCATGTTCTCGCGATAATGGTGGATAATGGCAACAGTGTGCCCAAACAACTCTTGGGCAGCTCACACGCCTATACTGAGGACACGCAGACAAACTGGAACGGTATTATTGGAAAGATGTATCTTGAAGCGAAGGAGAGCCCTGTAATCATAAAAAGGCTGCTTACACATTCCCATGCCGCGGAAAACTCTGTCGATGTGGAGATAACCCTTTGTGGCAATCTGAAGAAAAAATACTCCATTTCAACGGCTATAACTGGTAAGAACGGTTATGCCTCTCAGCAGAGTTCCCTGAATGAAGGGAATAGTAAAAAGCTGGTCAATGCAGACGGGACAACAACATTGCGCTATAAGATCCATCTAGGCTCTGACGCTCGCAAATGGAGCGAGTTTTCACCTCAAAACCTTCTCGCACTAAACGTAAGAATAGAATGTGAGGGAAAGTCTGACGAGAAGGCAACAACCTTCGGACTTTGTGACTTTAGGGCGGAAAACAGCCATTTCATCGTAAATGGCAACAAGACATTCCTCCGTGGCAAGCACGATGCTTGCGTGTTTCCCCTTACAGGTCATGTAGCAATGAACTACGATGAGTGGTATCGTTATCTCTCTATCTGCAAACAGTATGGCATCAACCATGTAAGGTTCCACTCCTGGTGCCCGCCGGAGGCTTGTTTCGACGCGGCAGACGACCTTGGTATCTACCTTCAGCCGGAATTGCCAATTTGGGGAGGATTCGACGAGAACGACCATTGGCTTACTTCTTATCTGCGTGACGAGGGACACAAAATCATCGATTCCTACGGTAATCACCCCTCGTTTGTGATGATGGGACTTGGCAACGAACTTTGGGGAAGCACCGAACTGATGGCCGATTATGTTGCCGATTTCAAAGGCATTGACGATATTGGCAGCGGATGCCGCAGACTCTACACCTTTGGTTCAAATATGTATCTTGGATATAAGGGAGTGCTCGATGGAATGGACTATTTTACTACTTGTCGCATAGGTGGAGAGCCATGGGGTCACTATAACACCCACGTCCGTGGGTCCTTCTCTTTCTGCGATGCTTTCGATGGAGGTTTGATTAACCACGAGTACCCCAACACCACCACTAACTTCGAGAAAGCTATCGAAGGTAGCAGAGTGCCAATTATCAGCCACGAAACCGGACAGTTTCAAACCTATCCTGACTATGCCGAAATGGATAAATACATCGGAGTGTTGCGACCCGATAATATGGCGGTGTTCCATAAGCGGCTGAAGAATGCAGGAATGGGGAAACAGGCGGCACAGTTCCATAAGGCATCGGGACTATGGTCTGTCGAACTCTACAAGGCTGACATTGAAATGGATTTGCGCACAAGGAATATGGCTGGATTCCAGTTGCTCGACATACAAGACTATCCTGGTCAAGGGTCGGCTTATGTAGGCATCCTTGATGCCTTTATGGATTCCAAGGGATTGGTAAGTCCTGACCGTTGGAAACAATGGTGTTGTGAGGTCGTTCCTATGGCAGAACTTCCCCGACTTACTTATACCGATGGCGACACCATACAGTGGAGAAACATTTTAGCAAACTACAGTGCAGATGCTGAAAAACTTAAGGATAGGTCGATGAAATGGAGCATTATTCGTGCTGATGGCTCAATAATGGCAGAAGGCTCTGACATAATAACCTCTTCTGAAAGTGGCGTTAACCTTGTTGCCGCCAATTCAATTAAAGCCTTCCTCGCAAATTCTTCAAAGTCGGAGCATGTACGCCTGAAAGTGGCTGTCGAGGGAACGAAGTATCGCAATTCCTATTCACTGTGGATTTATCCAAACACTGATTATACAAAACGTGTTGCCGAACTGTCGAAAAACATAATCGTAGCCGATACGCTCGACTCAAAGGTTTTGCAATCTCTTGCCAAGGGAGGTAAAGTATTGCTTATGCCACGTAAGTCAATGTATCATGAACAGACAGTGGGTGGTTTGGCGCAAACAGACTATTGGAATTACAGGATGTTCAAGACCATCAGTGAGAACAACAAGAAGCCAGTGTCGCCCGGAACGTTGGGATTACTCGTAAATGAAACTGACCATCCACTTTTTGACAAGTTCCCGACAAAAAACCACAGCGACTGGCAATGGGCTGTAGTAGCAAAGCATAGTCGTCCGCTAATCATGGACTCCATGCATGAGGACTACCGCCCATTGGTTCAAGTAATAGACAATGTGGAGCGCAACCATCGTCTTGCACTTGCTTTTGAGCTTGCAGTAGGAGAAGGAAAGTTGTTTGTGTGTATGAGCGACCTTTCAGAAACGGATTCTTATCCAGAAGTGCGCCAACTATATCTCAGCATATTGGAATATATGCAAGGTGAGGAGTTCAATCCCAAGGAGCGAGTTACGACAGAGCTGCTGTGCCGCCTTTTTGAGTCAACGGTGGCTACAAACAAGGTCGAAGAACTGCGCAACATTTCCTACGACTGACGCGAAGATAATTATGAGACATTGTGGCTTGACACGGATTTTGTCAAGTCACAATGTTACAAAAGAGAGAAAAAAGGGGGAGAAAGATGCCATTTTTATACTTTTTATCTTTTTTCTTTATCTAAAACACTTTTTTTTCAAATAAATATTATAATTTTGCACAGAATTGTAAAATGAGAGAATGGAAACAGGTATGAAGGAAACCATAAATATCGACAAGATATTGGTTAGCAAGATGGGCAACAAAGCAAAGTTTGTACCTCGCCCTTTTGTTTCGTGGTTGAAGCGCATTATTCATCAAGACGAGGTGAACAAGTATCTTTGGGAAAGCCGTCACCTTTCGGGAACGGAATGGCTTGAGGAGTGTGTACGTTATCTTGACATGACCATAGAGTTGGTCGGTGAAGAGAATCTGCCAAAGAAAGACGACGGACGACTTTACACTTTTGTAAGCAACCATCCCTTAGGAGGTGAGGACGGCGTTGCTCTTGGCGCTATTATTGGCAGGCACTATGACGGAAAGTTCCGTTATCTTGTCAACGACTTGCTAATGAACCTTCCAGGTCTTGCGCCAGTGTGTATTCCTATCAATAAGACAGGAAACCAAAGCCGTAATTTCCCGGCAATGGTTGAGGCTGGTTTCAAGAGCGACAACCATATGCTTATGTTCCCTGCAGGTATCTGTTCGAGGAAGCGAGACAATGAAATAAGGGACATCAGTTGGAAAAAGACCTTCATCACCAAGAGTGTGGAATATCAGCGTGATGTGGTTCCAATTCATTTCGGCGGTCAGAACTCGCCTTTCTTCTACAAGTTGGCAAACTTCTCCGACAAATATGTCAAGAAAGTGAACATTGCCATGTTGTTCCTTGTCGATGAAATGTACAAAAATGCCCATAAGACTTTCCGAGTGGCAATAGGAAAACCTATCCCTTGGCAGACATTCGACAAGAGCCGCACACCTTCGGAATGGGCACAGTGGGTCCAGGATATTGTATATGCATTATAGAAATAGCGAACTCAAAGATAAAAGAAATGGAACAAGACATTATCCAGCCAGTTGACAAGAAACTGCTTAAGAGCGAGTTGACACCAGAACGCCAGCTCCGTATGACTAACAAAAGTCATAATGAAATCTACATTGTAGATGCCCACAACGCCCCGAATGTGTTGCAGGAAATCGGGCGTCTGCGCGAAATCGTCTTCCGTGAAGCTGGTGGCGGTACAGGAAAGTCTGTTGACCTTGACGAATTTGATACTTGCGAGAATTGTTATAAGCAGTTGATTGTGTGGAATCCGGAGGAAGAAGAAATTATTGGCGGCTACCGCTACCTCCTTGGTTCAGACGTGGAGTTTGACGAAAAGGGACAGCCTATTCTCGCCACGAGCCATATGTTTCATTTCTCAGACAAATTCATTAAGGACTATCTGCCTTGGACCATTGAGCTGGGACGCAGTTTCGTGTCACTCGAATATCAGAACACCAACAAGAACGGTTCGAAGAGCCTTTTCGCTCTCGACAACCTTTGGGATGGTCTTGGCGCGTTGACCGTGATACAGCCCGACGTGAAGTATTTCTTTGGCAAGATGACAATGTATCCTTCCTATATCCGCAAGGGACGCGACATGATACTCTTTTTCCTCAAGAAGCATTTCGATGACAAGGAAAATCTCATCGTACCGATGAAACCGTTGGTTATTGAGGCTGATCCTAACGATTTGGAGAAACTTTTCAGCGAGGAGTCGTTCAAGGAGGATTATAGGATCTTGAACCGTGAGATACGCAAACTCGGCTACAACATTCCGCCTCTTGTCAATGCCTATATGGGTCTTAGCCCAACGATGAAACTCTTCGGCACTGCCATCAACTATGGCTTTGGCGATGTGGAGGAGACAGGCATCCTCATTGCCGTTGACGAGATTCTCGAGCAGAAGCGTGTCCGCCACATCGATTCGTTTATCAAGGAACACCCGGAGGCGCTAAAGATTACCAGCGGTGCTAACAAAGTAATATACGAGGATAAAGGAAAAAACTGAAACCGGTTTTGTACATCCCGACAATTACTTGTGATACACTTGTTCCACAGTTATGGAACGGTCGTGACCATTAGTTATGATATAGTCGTGATAATAGCCTATGGAACAATCGTGTCCATAGGCTATGTAACAATGGGGATAAAGGCTATACTATTGGAAGACTGATGCCGTTTATTTTCTGATATACATCGAGGGCATACACATCAGTCATTCCGCTTATGTAGTCGATTACCGCCATCACCCTTGTTTCCAAGTCAGGCGAGTCAATGTCGTATTGGCTGCTTACGCGGCAGATGAGCTGCTTGGAGAAGAAACGGTCGGGATGTGTGACTGCTTCAGTCATCTGTTCCATTAGTGTGTTCATGATTTTGAAACCAGCAAGTTCCACGTCCAGTACAGGTTTGCTGCGATAGATTTTCTTGCGTGACATTTCCGAGCATCGCTTGTAGGCATTGAGCGGTCGCTCGCTGATAGCTTCAATCAACGACCCTTTGAACGTTCCGTTGAGTATTTCTTCCTCATGACGTATGAAGGCTTGGGCGCATTCATATTCGAGGACACCGATGGCACATGCTCTCATATACACAATTTGCTCGTTGGTGTCTGTGATTTCCTCATCTGCGATTCTCCTTTCAATGTTTGCTTTCGTATCATCGTCAAAGAAGGAAAGTAGGAAATCTTTGGTTTCCTCATATGATAGAATCTTCAATTTGTGGGAGTCCTCAATATCCATTATCTCATAGCATATGTCGTCAGCAGCCTCCACGAGATAGACCAACGGATGTCGTACATATTTGAGTGGCTCGTTGTCGTCAGACAGTCGTATCAGTCCTATCTCGTCAGCAATTCTACAGAACAAATCCTTCTCTGAATTGAAGAACCCGAATTTCCCCTTGTTTCCTGCGTAAGACGATGAAAAGGGATATTTGACTATCGAGGCGAGAGTGGAATATGTCATTACGTATCCGCCCTGGCGTCTTCCCTTATATCTGTGTGCTAAAAGACGAAAAGCGTATGCATTACCTTCAAAGTGGGTAATGTCGTTCCAAAACTCTTCGCTCACCATTCCTTTAAGAAAATTGCCTTCGCCTTCAGAGAAGAATGTCTGTATGGCTTTCTCCCCAGAGTGTCCGAAAGGCGGATTGCCCATGTCGTGAGCCAGACAAGCCGTGGCAACGATCTGTCCTATTTCCTCAAAGAGAGTGTCCTGCAGCTCCGGCCTTTTTTTTATTACAGCCCTTGCCACGTCACATCCTAAGGACATGCCCACGCTTGCCACTTCAAGGCTGTGTGTAAGCCTATTGTGGACAAAGATGCTTCCAGGAAGAGGAAACACCTGAGTCTTGTTCTGCAACCTCCTGAAAGGAGCAGAGAAAATCAGGCGGTCGTAGTCGCGTTTGAACTCAGTCCGCTTGTCCTTGCGCTCTGGATGAAAATGCTCCTGTCCGAGCCTAATATTCGTAATAAGTTGTGTCCAATTCATCATACAAGTGCAAAAGTAGCTTTTTTTTATCTAAAAAACCACTTTTTAGAAAGAAAAATTCGGTTTTTTGGAATTTAATAACTAAATTTGCGCCATTATTATAGAAAAGACAGAAAAAGAGATGGAAATAAAGGTCATAAATAAGGGGCGTCAGCCTCTTCCGGAATATGCCACTCCGTTGAGTGCGGGGCTTGACTTAAGAGCCAATATTGACTCGTCGACAACCTTGAATCCTATGGAGCGACAGCTAATAGGAACAGGGCTTTATATCGCCCTTCCGCCCGGTTATGAGGCTCAGGTGAGGCCAAGAAGCGGTCTTGCACTGAAACACGGCATCACGGTGTTGAACACACCGGGAACTATAGATGCCGACTATCGCGGCGAGGTGAAAGTGCTTCTTGTCAATCTCTCTAACGTACCATTCGTCGTCAATGAGGGGGAGCGCATTGCCCAACTCGTTGTTGCCAAGCATGAACATGCAGAGTTTGTCGTTGTTGAGGAACTTGACGATACGGAACGTGGAGCAGGAGGCTATGGACATACTGGTGTCAAATGATAATTGTCAACAATAATAAGGAATTGGAAGAACCAACCATTATATCAAAACTCAGGAAAGCGGCAGTAGCCCTGTGCTTGTCGCTTGCGTGTACCGCGATGCAGGGAGCTGACTCCACAGCCATCTACAACCGTCTGTTCCTTGAGGCAATGGTAGAACGCCAGAAAGGCAATGATTCAGCGGTCTTTGAGCTTCTGAGACGTTGTGCCGACTTGAATCCGCATGCTTCTGAAACACAGTTCTACCTTGCACAATACTATCTCAAGCTGAAGGATAAAGAGAAAGCCGTGGCCTGTCTTGAGAAAGCTGCACGCATGGAACCGGATAATGCCACATTCAATGAGACACTGGCACAGATGTATGTCTCTTCGGCAAGATATCCTGAGGCCATTGACGCATACGAGGCACTCTTCTTGGCTGACCCCTCAAGAACCGATGTACTTGAAATGCTTTTCCGCCTGTACCAGATGGATAACAATCTTGACAAGGCAATCGAAACCCTCGACAGGATTGAAGTGCTTGAAGACAAGACAGAACAGCTCACTTTGGCAAAAAGCGAGCTGTTGACATCGCAAGGGAAGCATGACGAGGCCATAGCAGAAGTAAAGCAACTTGCAGACCGGTATCCCGGCGACTTGAACTATAAAGGCATCTATGGTGACTTCCTGCTACAGAACGACCGCGACGAGGAAGCGTTGAAAGTGTATGGCGAAATACTGTCGGAAGAGCCTGAAAACAATCGTGTCCAGCTGTCGTTGAGGTCTTACTATCTGAAAACCGGTAATACGGAAGAGGCAGACAGCATGACCACGAGGATTTTACTGAACAAGAACACAAGTGCCGAAGCTCGTGAATACCTATTGCGCCAACTCGTTTCCGAGGAGGGGAATAACGGCATTGACAGCGTAAGGATATTGTCATGCTTTGAGGCTATACAGAATTCGGAATGCCGATCAGCAGAAACTGGTTTGCTGCAGGCCGCATACATGAAAATGAAACACATGGACAACGACACTATAGCGAAAGTGCTGGAAAAGGTGTTGTCCTTTGCTCCTGACAATGCTTCGGCAAGCCTTCAACTGATTGGGCAGGCGTGGGATGCCGACAATATGGACCGCGTGCTGGAACTCTCTACACAGTCAAGCCAATACAACCCTGAAGAAATGGCTTTCTACTATTTCGAGGGAATGGCGCTTTACCGCAAGGACGACAATGAAGGAGCCTTAAACGCTTTTAGAAAAGGAGTGTCGGTCATCAATGAAAAGAGTAACCCTGACATCGTTTCCGACTTCTATTCCGTTATGGGAGACCTGTACTTCCAAAAACAGATGAGGAAGGAGGCGTACGCTGCCTACGATTCCTGCCTTCAGTGGAAAGGCGACAACTATGGTTGCATGAACAACTATGCGTATTATCTCAGTGAGAGTGATGACCAGTTGGAGAAAGCTGAACAAATGAGCTTCAAGACGGTAAAGCAAGAACCCAAGAATTCAACATATCTTGACACCTACGCTTGGGTGCTGTTCAAGCTAAAGCGTTATGCTGAGGCAAAGGTGTATATTGAGCAAGCTCTACAAAACGACACCGACTCCACAAGCCATGTGCTCTACGAACATGCAGGCGACATTTGCATTATGGCAGGATTTAGCGACAAAGCCGTGGAATACTGGACAGAGGCGCTAAAGCGTGACCCAGGAAACAAGGCGATACGAAAAAAGATTAAACATAAAAAATATTATAGACAATGAGAATATCGGGTATTTTTAAGGTGGCAATAGTAGCAATGCCATTAGCATTGGCATCCTGTAAATCAACGAAGAATGTAGTGACTGAGAAACCAGTGACTCAGGAAATGCTGCAGACGCAGGAAATATTGCAGAAAGTGAGCGGCAACACACAAGACGCTAAGTTCATCACTTCCAAACTTAGGTTCCAGGCGCAGATTGGAAACCAAGACATCTCGCTTACCGGAAACCTAAGAATGAAACGTGACGACGTAATACGACTCCAGCTGATGGCCTTTGGCTTTGTCGAGGCGGCACGTCTGGAGTTTACCAAGGACTACGTGCTCATCATGGACCGTATCAACAAGCAATATCTCCGTGCCCCATACGAGCAGATAGACTTTCTTCGCAACAGCGGCCTCAACTTCTATTCTCTACAGGCTCTGTTCTGGAATGAGCTGTTCCAGCCAGGGCAGTCACAACTTGGCCAGGAGCAGATTGACAAATTCCAAACGAACATCGGAGGCAATGATGTCATTATATCACTGACACAAGACAAAATGACCTATAAGTGGCTTGCCAACCGTACCGACGGAAAGGTCCGTATGGCGAATATTCTTTATCAAGACAGAATACATGGTAACAGCCAGCTGAACTGGGACTATTCAGAATTCAAACCACTGAACCAAAAGTCATTCCCGACGGAAAGCAAGATTCTCTTTACCTCAGGCGGCAAAGAGGTGAACGTCAACATAACCTTAAACTACCTTGGCAACGAGTCAGACTGGGAAACAAGAACATCCATATCAAGCAAGTACAAGGAAGTGAAAGTGGATGACATCCTGCGTCGTTTCATGTCATTGTAAAGGAGGATTCCAGGATAATAAGATGAGAAGAATTCACGTACTATTGATCTTATTGTTAGGACTGTCATTGGCATCATTGGCGCAGACGAAGAAGACTTCTGCAAAGAAGTCTCAGAAAACCAGCGTCTCAAAGACATCGTCCAAAAAGAAAAGCAGCAAGAAAAGCAACGCCAAGCGTGACGTTTCGACACCGTCGATAAAAGGGTTGAAAAACGAGCGCGAACAGATAAAGAAACAGATTGCCGCGCAGCAAAAAAAACTGCGCAGCAATGAACGTGACGTTAAGCAGCGCTTGCAAAAATTAATGATTATCAATACCGAGATAGCCGACAAGCGCAAGACTATCGACACCATAAGGCGTGACATTAATGTGCTTGACGGTAACATAGGACAGCTGAACGAACAACTCGTCCAGCTGCAGAAGGAACTTGACGACCGTAAGGCAAAGTATGTGAAATCCATGCGTTACATGCACCGCAACCGTTCAATACAAAACCAGCTGATGTTCATCTTTTCCGCCAAGAACTTCACGCAGATGTATCGCAGAATGCGTTTCATGAGGGAGTATGCCTCTTATCAGAAAGTGCAAGGAGAGATGGTTAAGGCAAAGCAGGTTGAGGTGACTAACAAACACGAACAGCTCACATCAGTAAAGAAACAGAAACACACCCTGCTTAACAAAGGCGAGCAAGAACGCCGTAACCTTGAGTCAAAACAGGAAGAACAGCAGAATGTGGTGTCAACCTTGCAGCAACAGCAAAAAACCATCAAGGCCATCATCGACAAGCAGATGAGGCGTGACCAGGCCATAAACGCAGAAATCGACCGCTTAGTGGCAATCGAAGTGGAGAAAGCCCGACAGCGCGCCATAGCTGAAGCAAAGCGAAAGGCGGAGGAAGCACGCAAGGCGGCAGAAGCCGAGGCTAAACGCAAGGCTGAAGAACTAGCACGCAAGAAAGCTGCGGCTGAGGCGGCAGCACGTGAGAATGCACGCCGCATTGCCTTGGCAAAAGAACGCGAGGCGAGGCTGAAGAGAGAAGCCGAGGCGGCAGCAAAAAGAAGTATAGAGGAAAAGACACTGGCAGAAGCTGCAGCACGAGAGGCAAGCAAAGTACGCGAGGAAACCGAGCGCAGGGCAGCTGCAGAAGCTAAGGAACGAGAGCGTGAGGTGGCAGAAGCAAAGAAAGCGAAAGAGGAAGCACCAAAGCTACGGCTTGCCTCCGAGGATTTGCGCATTAGCGGGAGCTTTGAAAGCAACCGTGGCCGCCTGCCTATGCCAGTAGCGGGCAGTTATCGTATTGTCAGCCATTTCGGGCAGTATAATGTCGAGGGGCTGAAAGATGTCCGTCTTGACAACAAGGGCATCAATATCCTGGGCTCTCCGGGAGCTACCGTGCGAAGCATCTTCGACGGTGAAGTAAGCGCCGTGTTCAGTTTTGGAGGCACCACAGGCGTCATGGTGCGCCACGGAAGCTACATCTCTGTCTATTGCAACCTTGGCTCAGTTAGTGTCAGGAAAGGACAAAAAGTATCGACACGCCAGACAATAGGCACAGTGGGACGTGACAACATACTTCAGTTCCAGCTTCGCCGTGAACGCTCCAAACTCAATCCTGAGTCATGGCTTGGGAGATGAGTAAAGGGCATGTAGAACCTCCAGCGACTTCATCTCCGGAAAGTCAGGAAGATGAAAGCGGTAGTATTTGATGATTATGTCAAGAAGGCGGTTGCGTTGTGGACGGCTAAGCCTGAACAGATGCATTGTCCTGAAGTTCATTCTCATCATCGTCCTCACAAGTGCCGACTCTTGAATGTCCAAAAAGTCATGGTGAGGAGGTATGGTCTTGACAAACGAGCTGCTCCTCAAGTCGAAAAGGTCGCCGTCCTCATAATCGTCAAGGTTAGGCATGAATCCGAGAAACAGTGTCAGTCTCAACAAAAACACGATATGGAAATTGACAAAGTCGTCGTCGGCAATGTCCAGCCACTGGATACTGTCGGCAATGAATTCAAACAACGACCTGCTTTCCTGCTCTCCTTTCAAGGCGTGATAGAGGAACTCTGAAACGAACAGGACTATTGAAGCCTTTTTGTGGTCAAATGGTATTGAGGCCATCGGATAGGCAATCGAAGCGTCCCTCAGCTTCTGAAGCCTTGCCCCCTGCCGGTAGTCTGTTTCTATATATAATAAGGTGAAGGGAGAAAAAAGGTTTTTCCTGAACTTTGCCTTTGGCGAGCTTGACACGGTGACAGCAACCGACATCCGTCCACGGTCGAGCGTGAACAGATCAACAATCAATCGGTTGTCGTTGTACTTGAAGGAATGTAGCACAATGGCCTTCGTCTTAGTCAGCATATAAGTCGTGAAAATTAAAGTTGTTGCAAAAAAACTACTGCAAAGTTACTTAAAATCGGGACTTTACATGAGAAAAACGCGAAAAAATCACAATTTAATGATTTTTTTTGGTAAAATATTTGCGAGATTAAAATAAAAGCAGTAACTTTGCACCCGCAAAATCGACCAATGGTCCCTTCGTCTATCGGTTAGGACGAGAGATTTTCATTCTCTAAAGAGGAGTTCGACTCTCCTAGGGACTACTAAAAATAAAAAAGAATATAATTTAAGATGGCAAATCACAAATCATCAATCAAGAGAATCCGCCAGGACAAGAAAAAGGCGCTGCATAACAAGTATTATGCAAAGACAATGCGCAACGCTGTTCGCAAGTTGCGTGCTCTCACAGACAAGGAAGAAGCTGTGAAGTTGTATCCGAGTGTACAGAAGATGCTGGACAAGTTGTCAAAGACAAACATTATCCACAAGAACAAGGCAGCTAA
>JALFCG010000167.1 GCA_022771265.1 Prevotella sp. | reverse complement strand
GCTCAACTCCCAGGCACTGGGCGACATCAAGCAAATATCGCCTATCGTACAGCCGGGCATGTCCGACTCCGCCTCCTTGGACAACGTCTTCGAGTTCTTTGTCATGAGTGGACTGTCGCTGCCTCACGCCATGAGCGTCATGGTGCCTGAAAGCTTCAACGACAAAAACCCGATATCGGAAGATCTGAAGGCATTCTTCGAATACCACTCCATCCTCATGGAGCCATGGGACGGTCCTGCCGCACTCCTCTTCAGCGACGGCCGTTATGCCGGCGGTATGCTCGACCGAAACGGTCTGCGTCCAGCACGCTACACCATAACCAAAAACGACATGATGGTCGTGGCAAGCGAAGTGGGAGTGATGGACTTCGACCCTACGGAGATTGCCGAAAAGGGACGTCTGCAGCCAGGAAAAATCCTCCTCATCGACACTCAGGAAGGAAAAATCTACTACGACGGCGAAATAAAGGAACGCCTCGCCGCCGCCCATCCTTACCGCCAGTGGCTGTCAACCAACCGCATACAGCTTGAGAAGCTCAAGAGCGGACGTAAGGTTGACAACAGCGTCAAGGACCTCGTGCGCCACGAGATAATGTTCGGCTACGGCGAGGAAGACGTTGACGGTACGATAGCGCCGATGGCGACCAAGGGACAGGAGCCTACAGCTGCTATGGGTAACGATACCCCGCTTGCCGTGCTCAGCGACAAACCGCAAATCTTCTTCAACTATTTCCGCCAGCAGTTCGCACAGGTCACCAACCCCGCCATAGACTCCATCCGCGAGGAACTCGTCATGTCGCTCACCGAGTACATCGGACGTGTAGGGTCAGGCATCCTCTCGCCCGACGAGTCCAACTGCAAGATGGTGCGCCTGCCCCATCCAATCCTCAACAACACCCAGCTCGACATCCTCTGCAACATACGCTACAAGGGCTTCAACACTGTCAAGCTGCCCATCCTCTTCGAGTGCTCAAAGGGAGAGGAAGGACTGCGTGAGGCTCTCGACAAGCTCTGCAAGGACGCGGAACACAGCGTTGACGAAGGCTACAACTACATCATTCTCAGCGACCGCGACGTTGACCAGACCCACGCCGCCATACCTTCGCTGCTCGCCGTCTCAGCCGTCCACCACTACCTCATCTCAGTAGGAAAGCGCGTACAGACAGCCCTCATCGTCGAGAGTGGCGAGATTCGCGAGACCATGCACGCCGCACTCCTCCTGGGCTACGGAGCGTCGGCTCTCTGCCCTTACATGACCTTCGCCATCCTCGACGACCTTGTGAAACGCCACAAGATTCAGGAAGACTACGACACCGCCGAGGCCAACTATATCAAGGCAGTGAAGAAAGGCCTGTTCAAGATTATGGCAAAGATGGGCATCTCTACAATACGTTCTTACCGCGGAGCGAAGATTTTCGAAAGCATAGGTCTCTCGGAAAGCCTCCTGAAGAGCTATTTCGGCACCAGCGTGTCAACCATCGGAGGTATCGGACTTGCCACAATAGCCAAGGACGCCATCGCCCTCCACGATGCGGCATTCGCCAAATCGACACAGGACGACTTCCTGCCCAACCTCGGACAGTTCCACTACCGCAAAGACGGCATCAAGCACGCATGGAACCCCGAGACCATCGCCACCCTGCAGCTTGCCACACGCACCGGCAACTACGAGAAGTTCAAGCAGTACTCTAAGCTCGTTGACGAGAAGGACGCTCCAATCTTCATACGCGACTTCCTCGACTTCAAGCGCAACCCGATACCTCTCGACATGGTCGAGCCCGTTGAAAACATCGTGAAGCACTTCGTCGTAGGCGCAATGAGCTTCGGAGCACTGTCAATCGAGGCTCACGAGGCAATCTGTCTCGCCATGAACAAGATTGGTGGACGGTCCAACACCGGTGAGGGAGGCGAGGACAACGCACGCTTCCATGCCACCGTAGATGGCGTCTCACTGTCGTCGAAGACGAAGCAGATTGCATCAGGACGTTTCGGCGTCACAACCGAATATCTCGTCAATGCCGAGGAAATACAGATTAAGGTGGCTCAGGGAGCAAAGCCTGGTGAAGGCGGACAGCTGCCGGGCTTCAAGGTCAACGAAATCATCGCAAAGACCCGCCACTCCATACCGGGTATCTCGCTCATCTCGCCTCCACCTCACCACGACATCTACTCCATCGAGGACCTCGCACAGCTCATCTTCGACCTGAAAAACGTCAATCCGAAGGCTGCCGTCAGCGTGAAGCTCGTGGCAGAAAGCGGAGTAGGTACTATTGCAGCCGGCGTGGCAAAGGCAAAGGCTGACCTCATCGTCATCTCAGGAGCTGAAGGCGGCACAGGAGCAAGCCCTGCGTCAAGCATGCGCTTCGCAGGCATCTCGCCGGAGATAGGACTCTCCGAAACACAACAGACGCTCGTCAAGAACGGACTCCGCGGACTCGTACGCGTACAGGTTGACGGTCAGCTCAAGACCGGTCGCGACATCGTGCTCATGGCTCTTCTCGGTGCCGAGGAGTATGGCTTCGGCACGGCTGCGCTCATCGTGCTCGGCTGCGTGATGATGCGCAAGTGTAACCTCAACACCTGTCCGCTCGGAGTGACCTCGCAAGACCCTGAGCTGCGTAAGCACTTCATCGGCAAGTCCGACTATCTCGTCAACTATTTCACCTTCCTCGCACAGGAAGTGCGCGAATACCTTGCCGAAATGGGATTCCGAAAGCTCGACGACATCGTAGGCCACACCGAACTCATCGTCAAGAAGCAGGCTACCAACGAGAAGACCGCAACTCTCGACTTCACACGCCTGCTCAACAAAGAGTCCAACTCTTGCTCGCTATACCATACGGTCAGCCAAAAGCACGAACTCGAAAACATTCTCGACCAGCAGCTCATACGCGCCTCACAACGCGCCATCGCCGAAAAGGATGAGGTCAACCTCGACTATGCCATCAAGAACACCGACCGCGCCTGCGGTACGATGCTCAGCGGACTCATAGCCGAGAAATACGGCGAAGAGGGACTGCCCGACAACACCATCAACGTCAAGTTCAAGGGCTCGGCAGGACAGAGCTTCGGAGCGTTCCTCGTCAAGGGTGTCAACTTTAAGCTCGAAGGTGAGGCAAACGACTACTTCGGAAAGGGACTCAGCGGCGGACGCATCGCCATCCTGCCTCCTACAAGAAGCAACTTCTCTGCCGAGGACAACATCATTGCAGGCAACACCGGACTCTACGGTGCCACCAGCGGAGAGCTGTACATCAACGGTAAGGTAGGCGAACGCTTCGGAGTGCGCAACTCGGGTGCCATCGCCGTCATCGAGGGTGCTGGCGACCACTGCTGCGAATATATGACAGGCGGTCGGGTGGTAGTGCTCGGTGAGACAGGACGCAACTTCGCCGCAGGTATGTCAGGAGGCGTGGCTTACGTATGGGACAAAAACCACAACTTCGACTACTTCTGCAACATGGACATGGTGGAAATCAACCTCGTCGAGGACAGCAACTACCGCAAGGAACTCCACGAGCTCATACGCCAGCACTACCTCTACACCGGCTCAAAACTCGCTCGCACCATGCTTGACGACTGGAACCGCTACGTGGAGGACTTCATCCAGGTCGTTCCTATCGAGTACAAACGTGTGCTGCAGGAGGAACAGGTGAAGAAACTCCAAAAGAAGATTGCCGACATGCAGAGAGACTATTAAAATAAAAAAGCCTCACCCCCTGCCCCTCTCCAAAAGAGAGGGGAGGCAATTACCTTTAAAGTCATGGGGGAGGATTAATATATTTAGATTATTAAATTTGAATCATGGGAAATCCGAAAGCATTTTTGACCACTCCACGCCAAGAGGCGGGATACAGGCCAGTTCACGATAGAATACACGACTTCGGAGAAGTCGAACAGACTCTCAACAGTAAGGACCGCCGCACACAGGCAAGCCGCTGTATGGACTGCGGTGTGCCGTTCTGCCACTGGGCTTGCCCGCTCGGCAACAAGCCGCCTGAGTGGAACGACGCCCTCTATAAGGGCGACTACGAGCTCGCCTACCGCCTGCTCAACTCCACTAACGACTTCCCCGAGTTCACCGGACGTATCTGCCCGGCTCTCTGCGAGAAGGCGTGCGTGCTCAACCTCACCATCCACGAGCCGACAACAAACCGCGAGGACGAGGCTGCCATCACCGAGATGGCGTTCCAGGAAAACTTCGTTCGCATCCAACAGCCCGAGCGCAACGGCAAGAGAGTGGCTGTCATCGGTGCCGGTCCAGCAGGACTCGTCACTGCCAACCAGCTCAACCTCAAGGGCTACACCGTCACGTTGTTTGAGAAAAACGAAGCGCCGGGCGGACTGTTGCGCTACGGCATTCCAAACTTCAAGCTCAACAAGGCAATCATCGACCGACGCATCGACGTGCTCGAAAAGGAAGGCATCGAGTTCCGCTACAACCAGGACATCGACGTCACCAAACTGCCCGAAGGCTACGACGCCTACGTCGTATGCACCGGAACACCTACGGCTCGCGACCTGAAGATACCTGGACGCGAACTGAAAGGCGTTCATTTCGCCCTTGAGATGCTGTCACAGCAGAACCGTGTGCTCGCAGGCATGGAGTTCAAGAAGGACGAACTCGTCAACGCAAAGGGAAAGGACGTGCTCGTCATCGGAGGTGGCGACACCGGTTCCGACTGCATCGGCACTGCCCACCGTCAGGGCTGCAAGAGCGTCACACAGATTGAAATCATGCCACGCCCCGTAGAAGGCCCATGCGACCCGAAGAACCCTTGGCCCGAATATCCGCGCACGCTGAAGACCACCTCAAGCCACGAGGAAGGCTGCACGCGCCGGTGGAACATCAACTCCCTTGAGTTCCTTGGCAAGGACGGAAAGCTAACGGGTGTAAAGGTGCAGGAAATCGACTGGAAGCCCAATCCCGAAGGCGGCCGTCCGCTGATGGTGGAGAAAGGAAAGCCGGAAGTCATCAAGTGCGAGCTCGTGCTCCTTGCAATGGGCTTCCTGAAGCCCGAGCAGCCAAAGTTTGCCGACAACGTGTTCGTGGCTGGCGATGCCGCCAACGGAGCGTCGCTCGTGGTGCGCGCCATGGCAAGCGGACGCAAGGCGGCAGAAGACGTCGACAAGTATCTTTCGGCAAAATAATCCATCATATTTTATAGTTGAATTAAAAAGAGAAGGGGACGGACGTGATGTCCGCTCCCCTTCAGTCATTTTCGCCTCTTCCATAGCTCCCCGAAGTCCTTCACGCCGTCAGACAACAGGTATGACCGGTTACCCCGGTTACCTCGGTTACCCGCTATGATTCTGTATAGGGGATAGTAGGTTAATAATATATATATTATATTATTAACCTACTATATATATCCGACCCTACGAAAACAAAAACACGTGAGGTAACCGGGGTAACCGAGGTAACCGGGTAACCACACACAAAACCAACCCTCGCGAGGCAATTTTTTTTTACTCCCGATGCAGCAAAACCACAGCCTTCGGTTACCTCGGTTACCTCGGTTACCCCACGTGTTTTTATTATGCGCAATGGGGACGGGAAGTCTTATTGTTTGCTCCCCTCTTCAAGAGAGAGAGGAAAACTTTGTGGAGCTTAGCCACAGAAGTACCCTGTCATCAGGACGAGATTGGTGACGTAGAAGACGATGGTGAGAAGCAATGTCGTCGCTCTCACCGCCATCAGCCAACGACCTGCAAGACGGCGCATGAGGAAGGCGACGGCAATGGGGATGACGAATACCCAATGGGCTGTCATGATATAAACCTCGTTGAGACCGAAGCCAAGGACGAGATGGATGAAAGCGTCGAACGCCACTCCCGATGCGACCATGAGGAAGAAACGGGAGCGCAGACCGCAACAGCTGCCTAACACGAGCAGCAGCACGACAAGAGCCTCGAGAAGATAGGGCACCCAATGGTCGTAGGTGACGATGACAGGACGGTTGCGCAGCACGTCGCAAAGCAAATAGCGAGGATGGAGCTGCAGCGGCTCGCCAAAGACGTTTTCCACCAGCGACTCCCACCGTGGCGTGCTGATGTCGGTCCACTTCATGAAGCCGTCGCCTTCCATAGGTTTCCCCTTGTTGACATTGCTTGGCTTCTTTTGGTTCTCAAGCCAGATGGTGTGCTTCCTGACCTGCATCTGATAGTTGAACACGCGCATGATGGCAGCACTGTCGCTGAGCGACGTGGTGTCGCGGAACTGCGCGAGGAGCTGCTGGCGCTCCTTCTCGCCGTCGGCTATCATCTTTGCCTTTACCTTCGCCTCTCGGGGAAGGGTGAACGTGCGGTGTTCCCACGTGGCGAAACACCACATGAGGGCGCAGGGGAGGACGATGGCTAGGAGGATGTATTTCGGACGGAACAGCCTTTTGCCGTTGACAAACAGCGCGTCGAGGTAAATCTTCACGCCGTTGCTGAGCGTGGTGCCTGCCGTGAAGAAGAAGAGAAGCCACGTCTGACGGATGTTTAACCGACGCCCGCGCTGCATACACTTGCCGCTGACGTAGAGCGCCATCAGGAGCATGAGCATCGAGGGAGCGAAATGGTCGGGGACGGCAAACGTCAGCAGCACATAGGCGAACGAGAAGAGGAAGAACGCGAGGAGAGTGGCGTCGAAACGGCTCACACCCACAATCTCACGACAGATGCGGTAGATGAAAATGAAACTGTAGTAGGCACAGAACACCAAGGGCAGCATGACTATCAACTGCACGAGATTCATGCCCGTTAGACCGGTGAGCCCTTCATTGAGAAGGTGGAGGGGATAGACGAAGAACGCGAGAAGCGGATGGCGGTAAGGGTCGTAGGAGGCGTCCCAAATGGTCAGTACGGTATAGGTGATAGGGTCGAAACCCGACACCTGAAAGTTCCATACGAACTGTTTCCACACTGCTTTTCCCGTTAGACTGAACACATGAAAATACTTGCTGACAACCATCACGTTGACTGTGACAAACAGCAGCAGGGCGACTAACGATGGCAGGCGTTCCTCGCGCTTTACACGGAAGGTCTTGAAGAATTCTTTTATCATATTGTTTAAGTTTCGTAAGTACTCAATGTCTTTTGAAGTTAAGGAGTTAAGTAATAACTCGTCAACTTGTCAACTCGTCAACTTTTGTCTGTAGTACGCGACATCGGCAAAGGAGAGCAGTTCGCGGTCGCCACGGCTGTCGCCATAAGCCACGAGACGGTATGAAGGGCGATTGGGGCGCACGCCGAGGAGCCTGCGCACCTTTTCGGCACCGTAGCAGTTGGGAGTGGAAAAGCTGCCTGTGAGACGTCCGCCAACGACCTCCACTTCCGTTCCCACCACCGTGACCGTCGGGTCAGGAAAGAACGGACGGACCCAGTTGACCACGCTTGCGCTGACCACCACCACGTCGGCACGTTCATCGCGAAGCCGCTTGAGAAGCACTGACATCGCAGGACGGAACAAATCCTTATTGGCGGCGGCGAAGCTGCTGCAATGGGCGTTGAACCGCTCCTCGGCCATGCCGCGGAAGAAATGGGAAAAGACGCGCTGCTTGGTCTTCCCATTGTCGTAAAGACCAAGACGCATGAGGAAAATCCAATGGAGGTTGAGCGCAAAGCCGAGAAGCATGCGTGGCAAGCCGAACACATGGCTGATGAACAGCGGGAGGGTGTCGCGAGTGGTTATGGTGCCGTCGAAATCGAATGCGTAGGTTGTGGTCATAGCGTCAGCGAAGATAGATGATTGTTGCGAAAGCGAGAAGCCAGCCTGCCACTACCAGCTGCAGGAAACGGTCGGAGAGCACGAGGCGCGTAGGGTCGCCACTGCGGCTGTCGACGACCGTGAGCTGGACATAACGAAGCAGGCCAAGAATGACGAAAAAGCTGGTCATATAGAGATTGGGCGAGCGGAAACGGCCGATGACCTCCGGCGACACCGTGTACATGATGTAGCACACGAGCATCACGCTGCCTGTGATGGTGATTGCCTGGTTGATGAACGTCAGGTTGTAGCGCGAGGTGTTGCGACGCGGTGCGACACCCGTGTCGTTCATAATCAGAACGTCGTCGCGCCGTTTGGCAAACGACAGGAAGAGCGTGAGCAGGAAGGTCATCATGACAATCCAGCGGCTCAGGGCAATGTCGGTTGACACTCCTCCTGCCACAACGCGCAGGACAAAGCCCGCTGAGACGATGCACACGTCGACGATGGCATAATCCTTCAGGCTCAGACAATAGGCGGCATTCATCGCAAGATAGCTCACGACGACCCACGGCAACAAACCACCCGGAACGACTGCCGAGGAAGCCACCGACAGGACGGCAAGCACCACGGCAAGCACGGTGGCGTGCCTCACGCTCACCTTGCCCGCGGCAATAGGCCGCAGGCACTTGGTCGGATGGCGACGGTCGGCTTCGACATCAACAATGTCGTTGAGACAATATACTGCCGACGCCGCCAAGGAGAACTCCACGAAAGCCACTGCCGAGGCAAGCCAGTCGGAAAGGTCGAAAAGGCTTCCTCCGAAAAAGAGCGGGATGAACACGAACATGTTCTTCACCCACTGTTGAGGTCGTATGATTCTAATGATATCCTTCATTATTATATCTTTTTTTGTTTCGCATGTGCTCAACTTTTTCAATCGCCTTATGCAGCAGCCACGACAAGGGGAGAGTGACGGCAAGCGTCAGCAGAACGGTGAGCCAATAGCCAAGCTGCAGAGAGCGGAGTGGCTTCATCACAAACTCAACATGGATGAGATAGAACTCAAGGCTGACACTGCCTACAAAGGCAAGCGACCGCAAAAGAAGCCGCGGCAACTCGCTGAACAGGCGGCACAGGAGAAGCATCATCGACACCGACAACGGAATGTAAACCATACGCTCAAGGAACAACGGAAACCGCCCGCGCAGCCCGTCTTCAAACAGCACGCACGCCCAAGCGCTGAACAGGAACACCACAGCGGCGACAAGCCATGAGTCAGGTGTCTCGACACGTTTCTCCTTCACCCACTGACCGACATTGACACCCATGAGGAAAATGGGGATGCGGCTGAAGAAAATCTCAAGGTGACGCAGATGGCGATAGAGCGTGACATCATAGCGCATCAGCAAACAGAACACCATGAACACCACAGGCAACCAGCACCACGCACGGGAACGGCTGATAAGGCGCATATAGAGAGGAGCTACGGTATAGATCGCCATGACGGCAGGGATATACCAGAAATGCAGCTCGCCATAGACTGTCCAGAAGTCCCAATAGACGGCAACGTTGAGAAGCGTGTCTGCCAACGACATCTTGCCGCCGATATAAAGGGGGACGAAATAAAGACAGGCGACAACGAACCATGCGGGATAAATCCTCACATAGCGACGCTTGAAAAACAGGGCTAACGAAGGTTTCTTTGACCATGCGAACCACAGTCCGACTCCACTGAGGAAAAGGAACATGTCAACTCCGACGTTCCCACAACGGCTGAGACAATAGAAAAACGTCTCGTTATGATTTCCGCCGACATGGAAAAACAGTACGGCAAGCATGGCGAAGCCCATCAGCTCGCCACGATAACGACTCAGGTCGGCCCATTGCATCTGCAGACCTTTCTCTTTCATATCTTCTTTAACTTTCATTTTGTCAGCGCATCTTCATTCTGTCCATCACTTGTTGCAGCAGCCAGGAGAAGGCGACGGTGGTGATGACATAAAGCAGCAAACCGTCATAGACTTCGCCACGCTGGGATATGGGGATGAAGATTTTGCGGAAAACGGGATGGATGACAAACATCGCTGCCGACACCGTGCCTATCCACTTCATCGGCAACAGCCAACGTTCAGGCACTGACTTCACAAGGCAGACAGCCGCCACACAGACTGCAAGCGGCACCCAAAGCCAAGTGTGGAACGAGAAACAACCCGCGACAACAGAAGCCGACACCACGGCGAAACGGAACAACCAGTGGAAACGGCTGACATCGACCTGAGGAAGGCGCAGATAGCGGGCGGCAAGCAGTCCGGCACCGAAAGGCAGCATGCCTCCCACGAAATTGTAACGCACATAGCGCAAGGCATCGCCCTCAGGAAGGCAGCAAGCCTGGACAAGCCAACAGGCAACGACCAAGCCGACAGTGAACGACCAGTGACGGCGGAAGAGAAGCAGGCGATAGACAAGATAGAGCTGCATCATAAGTCCGAAGAACCAGTAGGGACCGGGCCATATCACCTCGTTGGGCGAGGGCAGGAGATTGGCAAACATGCCAAAGAGGGCAATGACATTCTCTGCCGCATAGCCACGCGGACCACGCGTAAGATAATCGACGGTGACGAAAATGACAAATCCCGGAATCATCATCCTCAGCAGCTTCATGTAGTGAAGGCGTACAAACTGCCACACGGCAGGCGACTGTGCCCCGTCGCGCGACGGCTGCTCGTACTTCAACGTCAAGCCGAAGGCGCTGAGGAAAAGGAACACAGGCACTCCGTAGTGACCGAAGTAAGACAACAGTTGGACTGGGAGCATTGCGTCGGCGCCTCCAGCAATACAGTCGGCAAGCTGCTCGCTTCTCGACAGGAAGAACTGGTACTCGTTCTCCTTTACGGCGAACCACAGCCAGTGGCAGTAGTTGTGGAGCATGATGCCGAGAATGGCTATGCCCCTGAGTGCATTGCACTCCGCCTTTGACAGTAAATTATTATTTTTCAATCTTTCAATCTTTTAATCTCATCATACTCTACCTGTCCTTTCAGTACTCTCGGCCTGTCCTTGTTGTAGTTGTCGTCAAGCGGATTGTAGTCGCTGCGGTAGTAGGGGCAGTGGATGCCGGCGAGCCAGAGCAGCAGGTGGGAGATGTTGTCGGTCATGAACGGGAGACGGCTCGCCGCCTTTATGCGCCTTACAACATCAGGATGGTGTTGACGGTATCGCTTTGAGCACCATATCCAGAACGGCACCTCAAATTCCTCATGGGCAAGACGATAGTCAACCTCGGCGGAGTGCATTCTGCCGAACAGCGGCTTGCCGTCTCCAAACGCCTCCTCGCCATGGTCGGAAGTGTGGACTACTATAATATCCTCGTCCTCAAAACGCTTCAGCAGTTCGTCGATGACATAGTCGTTATAGAACGTAGCATTGTCGTAGTCGGCAAGAATCATCTTGTGCTTATGGCTCAGCTCAGGCCACGAATAGTCCTTGGCGTGGTAACGCTTGAATTCACGTGGATAGCGATAGCCGTAGGTGGTGTGCTGACCCATGAAATGGATGATGGTGAGACGGTTGTCGCCCGTAATCTTGCGATTGGGGATGGAGTCCTTCAGGCGGTCGTACTCAATGATCATGCCGCCGTCGAGACGGTGGAGCTTCTCGTTGCGCACGTCGAACTGTGCCTTGCTGAGCTTAGGATTGTTGAGGAAGAAACCGCCGCTGAAGTCATAGACGGCTTCCTTTGCCTGCGGAAGGAACTGGTTGGTGATGAACGTCACGTTGTAGCCGGCCTTTCGGAAAAGTTCCGGAAATAGCGGATAGTCACACCACTCGCCACTGTCGCCAACGGCATGGAGCGAGAAAATATTCTTGAACACGAAACTCGTCAGGTTCCAACACGAGACGACATCGTCGAACACCGTCAGTTCGCCGCGCCTTTGACGCTCGAGCTGGTGGGGCGTGGTCTCCTTGTCGTAGCCATAGAGCTGTGAATGGTGCTTGTTGTAGCTCTCGCCAATGATGAACACCACGTGAGGGCTGCGGAACGAGCAGGAATCGACCTTCACCTTGTCGATGCCGTCGATAAGGCGGTCGAGCTGCTTGGAGGCAAGCTCGTTGGCGTAGATGCTGAACGCGAAGCGGTAGATGGGGAGATAGAGATTGGCCTTGTCCTTGCGGGTGAGCTCGTGCTCCACCTCGCCGATGTTGTCGTAGGACAACAGGCGGGCAGTGGCCTGCTTGTTGGCTGAGGTATCCATCCATCCCTCGACGAGCAGCCATATCGACATTGCGCCGAGCATTCCTCCCGCCACCGCTCCTATGCTGACCTTAGCCTTTTCCGACGGCGAGAGTTTCTTATAGACGCGTCCCCAACGTCCCGTCAGCTTGCGGCGCACAGCAGGATGCGACTTTCTTCGCGACGATACCACGGCAACGACGACGTGTACGAGAAGTATGGCGAGGACCAGTCCGACAGGCGACCAGAGCAAGTCCCAGTCGAAATAGGAGCTGAAGAAGTTCTTTGCCTCGCTGCTGTTGGTCTCGCCGACAAGCAGGAGCATCGTCGGCGTGAGTGTCGATTTGAACTTCACGAAACAGTACATGTCGACGATGGACACGGTATAGAGGATGACATACATTGCCGACCGGATCCAGTTTCTCACCTTGTGAGGCATGAGCGTGAGGATGAGGCAAACGGCATAGATGTCGAAAAACAGCTCAATGGACGTGAGCGGATAGGGCTTGGCTCCCTTCATGTCGGGCACCTCAATCATGCAACAGGCATAGCCCATGAGGAACATGAAGACAAAGAAGTTGAAGTTGACACGCAAGGGGACAATACACTTCGCAAGCATGCCAAGCAGCCTGTCGCACAGCTTCCCAAAAGGATTCTTACGCGGCTGGAGCATGCCGAGGACTGCGTCGGGCACCATGCCCTTGACGCTTTCGCCACGCTCCAGACGGGAGCGGACTTCGGTGCTGCTGATGTCGTAGAGAGGAGTGTCGACAACCCTTACCCTTGGAGGAAGCGACGCCACATCGACCGTAGAGCCTGAGCGCGGATAGACCACGACGTCGTAGTCGCGAAGTATCTCGTCGTGGTTACGCCACTCGGGAAACCGTTCCCAGTTGTCGGCACCGATGAGCAGTGTGAACTCGTCGTCGGGAAAGGCGGCGGAGAGGCGGCGGAGAGTGTCGTAAGTGTAGGAAGGCTTGGGCATTGAGAACTCGAAGTCGGAAGCCTTTATGCGGCTCTCGCCTTTGAGAGCCTTCCGTGCGAGAGTGAGCCTTCGCTGTTCGTCCATCAGCCCTTGCTGTCGCTTCAACGGGTTCTGCGGCGAAACCATCAGCCACACCTCGTCGAGCGCCGCCTCTTCAAGAAGGTGGCGTGCCAAGGCGACGTGCCCGTTGTGGATGGGGTTGAAAGACCCTCCGAGAATACCTATTTTCATTATTTGTCTGTTTCGCAAAACTCATTGATGACGGCAAGAGCCTCAGCCTTGGCGGTCTCAAGGTCGTCGTTGACCACCACACGGTCAAATTGTGACGCGAAGCCGAGCTCGTATTCTGCCCTTGCGATACGCTGGTCGATGACCTCAGGCGCATCGGTGGCACGAGCCTCGAGACGGCGGCGCAGCTCAGCCACCGACGGGGGCTGGATGAAGATGCTGAGAGCCTTGTCGCCATAGTGGCGCTTGATGTTGCATCCACCCTTTACGTCAACGTCGAACACGACGTTCTGCCCGTCGGCAGTCTGCCGTTCAACCTGCGACTTTAGTGTTCCGTAGAACCTGTCGGTATAGACCTCCTCGTATTCAAGGAACTCGCCGTCGGCAATCTTCTGTCTGAACTCCTCGGGAGAGAGGAAGAAATACTCGACGCCGTTTTGTTCCGTTCCCCTTGGCTGTCGGCTTGTGCAAGAGATAGAGAACGCGAGGTTCAGCTCCTTGTGCTCGTTCATCAGCCAGTTGATGATGGTGCTCTTTCCCGTTCCTGACGGTGCGGAGAAAATAATCAGTTTGCCTGTCATAACGCGTTCAGCACTTGTTCCTTTATCTGTTCCAGCTCGTCCTTCATCTTCACTACGATGTTCTGCATCTCGGCATTGTTGCTCTTCGAGCCTGTGGTATTGATTTCACGTCCCATTTCCTGAGCTATGAATCCGAGTTTCTTCCCGACTCCATGTCCCTCTTCGTTCATGGTTTCGCGGAAATACTTCAAGTGATTGGCAAGGCGTTGCTTTTCCTCGCTGATGTCGAGCTTTTCAATATAATAAATCAGTTCCTGCTCAAGGCGGTTCATGTCATAGTCCACCTCCGGAATGCTCTGCAGTCCGTCGATGATGCGCTGGCGTATCTTCTCCACCCTCGACTTCTCGTAAGGCTCTATCGCCGCGAGCAACGTCTCGATATTGTCAATTTTCTCCTCGAACTTCTTCTGTAGGGCGGCACCTTCCTGGCTGCGGAACTTGACGAGCTGGTCAAGAGCCATGTTGATACATTCCTGCGCCACCGCCCATTCCTCGTCTGAAAGTTCCTCGATGTCCGTCTTTGTCATCACGTCAGGCATTCTCAGCAGCGTTGCGAAGACATCCTGCGGTGCTGGTATGCCAGTGGTGTTGACGATATCGACAAACTGCTTGTAGTAGGCACCCATGAGTTCCTTGTTTATCGGCGTGGCGTCGGCTGCGGCATTCTTTTCCGTCCATATTGCGAAATCCACCTTCCCTCGTTCGAGAGCCTTGGCTATTGATTGCCTTATCTCTATCTCCTTCTCCCTGTAAAGCGGACAGATGCGTGCCGACAAGTCGAGTGACTTGCTGTTGAGCGACTTCACCTCGACATTGATTTTCTTGTCGTTGTAAGCCATGACTGCCTTGCCATAGCCTGTCATAGAATGTATCATAGAATGTTAATTTATTAATTTTGGGTGCAAAGTTACTAATTAAAATGCAAAAAGTGCTTCCAAGGTGAGTTTTTTTTATAAATATGTGCCTTGTTTCAGAAAAAATGTGTAAGTTTGCACCAAAAATACACTTAATATTATTGTTATGCTAAGGAAAATCAGACTCCTCACGGCAACGGTGATGTTCACGGCAGTCACTTTGTTGTTTCTCGATTTCACGGGAATCGCACACAAATGGCTGGCTTGGACTGCACAAGTACAGTTTCTGCCTGCATTGCTCGCGGTGAACGTGGCGGTGGTCATAGGGCTTATCGTCATCACGTGGCTGTTGGGAAGGGTTTACTGTTCGGTGATATGTCCGATGGGTGTCATGCAGGACATTATTGCATGGTTGGGAAGAAGAAGGAAGAAGAAAAGGAAAAAGCCTTACGGATTCTCACAGGAGAAACGCAAACTGCGCCTATGGTCGCTGGCGGCGTTCGTCGTGTTATATGCCTGCGGTCTGAACGCCATCGCCTCGATAGTCGCTCCTTACAGTGCCTACGGACGCATTGCCGCCAATCTCTTCGCGCCTTTATACCGGTGGATGAACAACGGGCTGGCAGCCTTGGCGGAACGCATGGACAGCTACGCTTTCTACGAGACTGACGTTTGGATAAAGTCACTGCCCACGCTTTTCATTGCGGCCCTTACGTTCATTGTCATCGCCGTTCTTGCATGGCGAGGCGGCCGCACCTACTGTAACACCATCTGCCCCGTTGGCACCATCTTGGGGTTTCTCTCGCGTCACTCGCTATTCAGAATAAGCATCGACGAAAGCAAGTGTAACAGCTGCGGGAAATGCGGAAGGAAATGCAAGGCTTCGTGCATCGACAGCAAAAACCACGCCATCGACTACAGCCGTTGCGTGGCATGCATGGACTGCATCGACAACTGCAAGCATGGGGCAATACGCTTCAAATACGCGAAAAGCACGCCGAAGAACGAGAGCGGAAACGGAAGCGACGGCAACGGCAGACGAGCCTTCATCACCACAACGGCAACGGTGGCGGCAACGGCTGCCATAAGGGCTGAGTCGAAAAAGGTTGACGGCGGACTGGCGGTAGTGGAAGACAAGGTCGCCCCCAAGCGAGCCACACACATTGTACCCCCTGGAGCCTTCAGCGCCCACCATTTCGCACGCCATTGCACCTCGTGCCAACTCTGCGTGTCGGCATGTCCTAACGGAGTGCTGATGCCAAGCGGCGACCTCGAACGGCTGATGCAACCGGAGATGTCCTACGAGCGGGGCTACTGCAGAACGGAATGTACGAGATGCGCCGACGTGTGCCCGACAGACGCCATACGCCCGATAACCGTAGAGGAAAAGAGCTCAACGAGAATAGGACATGCCGTATGGGTGAAGAAGAACTGCATACCGCTGACCGACGGAGTGGAATGCGGCAACTGCGCCCGCCATTGTCCGTCAGGAGCAATACAGATGGTGCCGATGGACGCCAACGACGAGGAGTCGCTGAAGATTCCTGTCGTCAACACCGAGCGGTGCATAGGCTGCGGCGCTTGCGAGCACCTCTGTCCGGCAAGACCTTTCAGCGCCATCTATGTAGAAGGTCACGAGAGACACAGCAATTATTAACTCAACTATTGACACATGCAATGACAGATATCACACGACGTAACTTCCTGAAAACCCTCGGCATGGCAGGACTCGCCACGGCTGGTCTCGCCTCCTGCGGAGGGAAAAACGAAGACAAGAAAGGCGCATCGAAAGCAGAAGGAGAAATACCTTCCGACAAAATGGAGATGCGCACCAATCCAACGACAGGCGACAAGGTGTCGCTCCTCGGATATGGAATGATGAGACTGCCACACAGGCCGAAACCAAACGCCGAGAACGAGGACGACGAGGAAATCGACCAAGAGGCGGTGAACAAACTCGTTGACTATGCCATAGCACATGGCGTGAACTACTTCGACACCTCGCCAGCCTACTGCCGCGGCTTCTCCGAGCGGGCCACGGGCATCGCCCTGAAACGCTATCCGAGAGACAAGGTGTTCATCGCCACAAAACTCTCAAACTTCAATCCTGCCACATGGTCAAGAGAAGGCGCGATGGACATCTACCGCAACTCCTTCAAGGAACTGCAGGTCGATTATATCGACTACATGCTCCTTCACGCCGTGGGAGGCGGACGCGACAGTATGGACGAGCTGAACAAGCGGTATATGGACAACGGGATGCTTGACTTCCTCGTCGAGGAACGCAAGGCAGGACGCATCCGCAACCTCGGCTTCTCTTTCCACGGCGACGTCAAGGTGTTCGACTATCTACTACAACAACATGACAAATACCACTGGGACTTCGTGCAAATCCAGCTGAACTATGTTGACTGGGAACACGCCACGGCAACCAATCCCGGAAACATCGACGCCGTATATCTCTACGGCGAACTGCAGAAGAGAGGCATACCTGCTGTCGTCATGGAGCCGCTGCTTGGCGGCCGTCTTGCCCGTGTGCCCGACTTCATCGTCGCCCGCCTGAAGCAGCGCGACCCTGAGAAGAGCGTCGCCTCCTGGGCATTCCGCTTCGCCGGCACCTTCCCCGGAGTGCTCACCGTGTTGAGCGGCATGACGCTTATGGAGCACCTTCAGGACAACCTCCGCTCCTATTGCCCGCTTGCTCCTCTCAGCGACGACGACATGTCATTCCTCAAGGACATTGCCAACGCCATAGCGGGCCTGAACAGCATTCCTTGCAACGAGTGCGACTACTGTATGCCCTGTCCTTACGGCATTGACATCCCCTCGATATTCCATCACTACAACAAATGCCTCAACGAGGGTAATGTGCCTAACGACAGGCAGGACGAGAAATACCGCCGTGCACGACGCGCCTACCTTGTCAGCTACGACCGCGCCATACCGGAAGTGCGCCAGGCTGACCACTGCATCGGCTGCAACCAGTGCGTGTCCCACTGTCCGCAACGCATAAAGATTCCGAAAGAGCTTCACAAGATAAGTGAGTTTGTTGAGAATCTGAAGCGTGAGTCAACAATTATTTAACTGAACAACAAAACATCATACAATGAACAATTTTCTTTTTATAGGTGGCATAGGATTCCAGGAAGTGCTTCTCATAGCCTTGGTTGTCCTCCTCTTTTTCGGAGGAAAAAAGATTCCGGAACTGATGAAAGGCCTGGGCAAAGGTGTACGCTCGTTCAAGGAAGGGCTTAACGATAAGGAAATGAAGAGTGAAGAATGAAGAAATGTCGTTTTGGGAGCACCTTGACGTGCTAAGGGCGGTGATAATCAAGATTATTGCCGTCATGGTCGCGTGTGGCATTGTGGCATTTCTGTTCAAGGAAGAACTGTTTGAGATGGTTCTTGCACCCAAGAGTTCTACATTTGTCACTTACAGGCTTTTGTTCTCCATTTCCGGTTATTTCATCCCCACCGACGGCAACCCGTTTTACGTGCAGCTCGTAAGCACGGGCTTGGCACAACAATTCATCCTCCACGTGAAAACGGCGTTTAGCGTCGGTGCGATACTTGCTTCCCCCTACATTCTTTACCAGCTGTTCCGTTTTGTCTCTCCAGCCCTTTACGCCAACGAGAGGGACTATGTCGTGAAAGTGGTGGGCTTCGGTTACTTGCTGTTTCTCATGGGCATTGCCGTCAGCTATTTCATTGTGTTTCCGCTGACATTCCGCTTCCTTGGCACTTATCAGGTCAGCGCCGAGGTGACAAACATGATTACCCTCGACTCCTATATCAGCACTCTGATGACCATGACACTTTCGATGGGCATCGTGTTTGAGATTCCCGTTCTCTCCTGGCTCTTTGCCAAGCTTGGTTTTCTGTCGGCTTCGTTCATGCGGCATTACCGCAAGCATGCCGTTGTTGCCATTCTCTCGGTAGCGGCAGTCATTACTCCCACTTCCGATGTGTTCACTCTGCTTTTGGTTTCCGCCCCGATGTATCTTCTTTATGAGCTGAGCATACTTCTCGTTGCCCATACAGAGCAGGGAGTCAAGGAGCCAGCAGCGGAAGAAGGTCAGCGAAACGGCTGACGCGCTTCAGTGCCGGATGGTCATATTCCTCCGCCTGTTCCAATATCCACGTTGTGTGGTAAGGAATGTAAATGGCGTTCATGCCAACGGAAAGAGCCGGTGCGATGTCGCTTTTGAAGGAGTTGCCAACCATGACCGTTTCCTCCGGCCTGCAATCACACATCCGGCACAGTCTCAAGTATTCATCACTGGTTTTCTCGTCGGTGATGACAACGTCGTCGAAATAGCCGTTCAGCCCCGACCGTCTCATCTTGTTCTTTTGGTCAATTGCCTCTCCTTTGGTGAAGACAATCATTTTCAGGTTTGTGCGTTGCCTGATGGCGGCAAGTGTGTTCTCGACATCAGGCAAAGGCGAGCCTGGAGTCCTGAGCAGCCACTTCCCGAGTTCCAGCATTTTGCCTAACGTGCAGCAATCGGCTTTTCCTCCAGTAACCTTTATCGCGTTTTCTATGAGCGACATGGTGAACGCCTTGCATCCGAATCCCAGCAGCGGCATGTTTGCCTTCTCCGTCTCAAGCAGCGAGCGGGTTACGGTGTCGTTGTCAGCCCATGGCGACAGCAGGCTGCAATATTCTTTTTGCACATGCTCAAACGCCGACTGGCAGTCCCATAACGTGTCGTCGGCGTCGAAAGCCGCCACCTTTATGTGTTTCATCTTCTCGTTGTTGTTTTCCAATGTCACAATCCTCTCTCTGCCCAGTCTCCACGGTCGAGATTCCTGTATCCGATGGCTTCAGCGATATGTGCCATCTCCACCTTTTCCGAAGCGGCAAGGTCGGCAATTGTCCTTGCCACCTTCAATATTCTTCCGTAAGCCCTTGCTGAGAGTTTCAGTTTTTCCATCGCCTTTCTCAGCATGTCAAGCGACTTCTCGTCAGGCTGGGCGTAGTCGTGGAGCATGCGCTCGGTCATCTGTGCGTTGCAATGAATGCCCTTGTACTGCCTGTAGCGTTCCTCCTGTATTTTCCTTGCCGCGATTACCCTTTCACGTATCGACGCGCTTGGCTCTCCCGGTTCCATATTGGCGAGGTCGCTGAACGTAACCGGCTGTATCTCGCACTGTATGTCGATGCGGTCCATCAGCGGTCCGCTGATTTTGCTCATGTAACGCTGTATTTGTCCCGGAGAGCAGACGCAGGTGTGGTTAGGGTCGCCGTAATATCCGCAAGGACATGGATTCATCGAAGCCACGAACATGAAGGAGCATGGATATTCTATCGTGTACTTTGCGCGGCTGATGGTGATTTTGCGGTCTTCCAGCGGCTGTCGCATCACCTCAAGGACGCTTCTGTTGAACTCCGGCAGCTCGTCGCAGAACAGCACTCCGTTGTGTGCGAGTGATATTTCTCCCGGTTGCGGGTTTGTGCCTCCGCCCACGAGTGCCACCTGCGAGATGGTGTGGTGTGGTGAGCGGAACGGCCGTTGTGAGATGAGCGATGTCTCCCGGCTCAGTTTGCCTGCCACGCTGTGAATCTGTGTCGTCTCAAGGCTTTCCGAGAGCGAGAGAGGCGGAAGAATTGACGGTAGCCTTTTTGCGAGCATCGACTTTCCGCTTCCCGGCGGACCAATCATGATGATGTTGTGCCCGCCAGCAGCCGCCACTTCCATTGCCCTTTTCACGCCCAGTTGTCCTTTGACGTCGGCAAAGTCATGTTCGAAATGGCTTTGCTGTTCGTAAAAAATCTGTCGTGTGTTGATGATTTCCGGCTGTGCGTCGCCCCCGTTGAGGAAGTTGACCACTTCTTCGAGCGACTCCATTCCATAGACGTTGATATTGTTGACCACGGCAGCCTCCCGTATGTTTGCCTTCGGCACTATCAGTCCTTTGTATTTCTCCGCCCTTGCCTTGATGGCGATGGGCAGTGCTCCTTTAATAGGTTGTAGATGTCCGTCAAGTCCGAGTTCACCTACTATGATATAGTCCCCGAGACGGTCGCAGTTGACCTTGTTGTCGCATGCGAGTATGGCTATGGCGATGGGCAGGTCGTAGCCGCTTCCTTCTTTCCTGATGTCGGCAGGAGCCATGTTCACCGTTATCTCGGCAACGGGGAAACGGAAGCCGTTGTTTTCGAGTGCCGCTGCTATTCGGTCGCGGCTTTCCCTCACGGCGTTGTCGGGTAGTCCTGTAAGATGGAACACCACTCCCCGGCTTATGTTGACCTCTACGGTTATGATTGTGGCATCGAGTCCATTGACAGCTGAACTATACGTCTTGACTAACATTAGAAATATTGAAAGATTGAAAAATTGAAATAATTGAAAAATTGAAAGATGTCGTTATTTCATCAGTTCCTTTATTTTTTCCTCTAACTTGTCGGACTTCAGGTCTCGTGCGATGATTTTTCCTTTTTCGTCGCACACGATGTTACCTGGCACGGTGGCTATCGACAGCGACTTGAGCACTGGTGTCTGCCAGATGTTGCCGTTGCAGATGTTGCTCCACTTTATGGAGTCGATGTTGGTCCTTCGCCGACACTCGCTGATGCTTGCGTCAAGACAGATGCTGACGATGGCGAGGTCGCTGCCGTATGCCTTCTGCTGGCGACGCAGCATGCGCTGTATGTTCTGGCTCTCGTAGCTCCATGACGCCCAAGTGGTCACGATGTTCACCTTTCCCTTAAGGCTTTTGTTGGATGCCGTTTTCCCGTTGATGTCAACGGCGGAGAACTTAGGCAGACTGCAGCCTACCTGGAGGTTCTGTTGCTGTGCCACGCTTTTGGCGACGAGCGCCAGCCGAAGGTTTTGCCTGTCGGCTTTCGACAGGATATTCGCGAGCTGGCTTGCCTTCTTGTAGTCGGGCTGCTGACAGTCGATGAAGTGCTTCCTGAGCAGATAAGCGCTGATGGGCGAGGTGGCGTTTTCCTTTATGAACGTCTCCGCCTCTCGTTTCACTTCCGGAGGTGTGAGTCGGTTAGCCATCATTCTCCATTCGGTCATTTGTTCGTTGGTGTCGGTGCCCTTCACCTCCAATTCCTTGAGGTGTGAGGCGTCGCCGGCGAGTGTTGCCGTTGCTCCCGACTCTCCGAAGACAACCTGTTCGGAATAGTTCGGGAAGACGATGATGAAGGTGGCAGGTGTCTCAAGCCTTGTGTCGTATCGGAACCGTCCCTCGCTGACCCTTATGGTGTCGATGCCGGCGATGGCTCCTTCCGGACTATAGACATAGAACTCACCCTGGTTGAAGTTCCTGAGTCGTCCCTCGATGCGGAAATGTCCGCTCTCGGCACCACATGAAACCAAAACCAGGGTGAGAAATATGTAACCAATGAATTTCTTCATTATGGCTATCGGGTGTCAGTCAGATTACTTGCTAACGTTTCTGAGCTCGATGTCGTTCTCAGCGTACTTAGCGAAATAAGAGTCCTTGCTGATGGCTGCCTTCAGTGCTGTTGCTGCGTCGGCGTTCTTGCCGAGGCGTGCGTTGAGGATAGCCTTCAGGTAGTCAGTTGTAGCGTCGGCGTTCTTGATGTTGTTAAGAGTGCTGACAGCGGCGTTGTAGTTCTTGTTGAGAATCTGTGTGAGGGCTGCGCTGTTGCTGTTGATGCCGGCGAAGTCCTGCTCAGCCTGTGCGTAGTTGCCCTTCATGAGGTTGAGGTTACCGATAATCTCCTTGACTCCAAGAGCAGAAGAACCCTTTGCGATGTAGTTCTCAGCTTCGCTGACCTTGCCCTCTGCCAGTGCAACGAGACCGAGGTTGGCGTTGCTCTCAGCGTTGTTGGCGTCAACCTTCAGAGCCTTCTGTGCATAGTCTTTGGCTGCGCTCATGTTGCCCCTTGCGAATGCGATGGTGGCGAGGTTGTTCCAAGCGCGTGCGTCGTTGTACTGCTCAGCGGCCTTCTTGTAGTAAGCCTCTTTCTCAGTGCACTTGTCGGTGAGTGTAGCGGCATAAAGCAGCTCCTCCACGCTCAGCTGTGAAGCGTCGTTCTTGAACTGCTCTACGATTTGCTCGTCGCTGCGGCCGATAACCTCGTAGTTGAGGGTCAGGCGTGCACGGCGGAGTTCCGGCAGGATGCCGTCAGCCAGCTCACGGAATACGGAGCTCATGTTCTTGATTTGCTGCTCACGCTCTTCCGGGTCTTTGTACATAGAGAGGACACGAAGGATGACGTCCTTGTCCTGGATGTCAGACACCTTTACGAGTTCCTGGAATCCTTCCCAGTCCTGTGCGGTGTATTTTGCGTCAACAGGAGCCTCTACCTTAGTGTTCTTAAGAGTCTTCTGGACATACTTCTCGGTGTTGGTCTGACGCTGTGCAGCGAGCTTGTCGTTGAGCTTGAGACCACCGTCAGGAGAAGCGTAAGCTGAAACCTCCACGTTCTTCAGGTTCAGTCCTTCCTTGTCAGCGTTGATTTTCTTCAGCATTTCCACGAACTCCTGTACAGAGTTATTCTTGAGCTCGCTCTTGCGGAGGTTAGCCTGCTGTATGAGGAACTTGATGTTAGCCTCCTGCTTGTGCTCGATGATGCGCTGGTAAGCGTCCTGTGACACGCTTGCCTGAGCCTGTCTTACTGTTCGTCCGCTGAGTTCCGATGTGGCGATGACACCGTTAGCCACCTTCACTGCCGGCACTTCAACCTTCTTGCTTCCGATGTAAGCGTCGAAAGTGAGGTAGAGCTCGCTCTTCTGCATGTCGGGCACGTACTTGAAGTTAGTCTTCATAGTGTAGTTGCCACCCACCTTGTAAGAAATGGTCTGGTTGTTGCCCTCGACCTTTTCACCCTGGAATGTGGCTCCAGCGCCCTGCACAGCCTCTCCGTTGCCGTAACGCAGTTCAGGAATGACTGTGACGGTAGCCTTTTTCTTCATGTACTTCTCCGGGAACATGCCGTTGATTGTAGCCGGCACCTGTCCTGCAGTTGTTTCCAGCGGGTTAGGGTCAACTGTGAAATAGTCAGCCGAGAGGGCTCCCAGCTTTGAACAAGACGACAGAACCATCATTGACGCTGCCGACAAAAGCAATAAATTTTTCTTCTGCATATTTGTAATTAATTAATTAAACATTTGCATTGTTGATTTTCGATGCAAAGGTAATGAAATCTTTTATAAAGAAGAAAAGTAATGCGTGCTTTTTATGTAATATTAACTGATAAGTGCCGCGAGCGGGACTCGAACCCGCACAGCCATTACTGGCCAAGGGATTTTAAGTCCCTCGTGTCTACCAATTCCACCATTGCGGCATCCGTTGGGCTTTTGAGCGGAAAACGGGGCTCAAACCCGCGACCCCCAGCTTGGAAGGCTAGTGCTCTATCAACTGAGCTATTTCCGCAAATTCTGGTGCAAAGGTATCATTATTTATTCAAACCGCCAAATGATGAGTTGTTTTGCGCCTCGCTTTTTAGTTATTTTAACTTAATTGTGTATTTGGATTACCGTCCCGTTGGTCTGTACGCGGTATTCCTTCAGTCTCTCGCCGTCGTCGCTGATGCCTGAGGAGAGGTTATAGACTCGGCTGCACCGGCTGCACTTGACCGCCTGCCCGTTATTGGTCCACGCTAACGGATGGTTGCGTGTGGTGGTGTTGTCAAGGCAGTAGGGGCACTGCCTGTCGTAGGCTTTCCACTCGCCGAAGGGGCTGCATCCCACGATGAGCTGCCCGTTGGCTCCCATCATGTCGTAGTCGAGGCGGTTATTTTCAATCTCCGTAGTCAGTGCGATGTCTTCGTCGGCATCGCCATTGTTGGGATGCACCATAAGGTGGTTGACCCCGAGTTTCTTCTGCACTTCCACCCAAACGTAAAGCCCCGGGTTGTCGAGCACTCTCGCGAGGACGCTCGTCTGATGGTAGCTCACGTAGAACGTGAAGTTGCACGGGTAGTCAGTTGAATAGCGGTAGCCGTCGGAGGTGCATGCCGTCAGTGCCGTCACTATGGCGATGGCACTGGCGGCCCACCTTCCGAGTTTATTCCTTGCACAACAATTTTTGTTCCGCATCCAGCATTCTGTTAAAGTTGAAGCCCTCGAGCGTGTCGTTCATCAGTTTCACGATTTCGTCGTTCATGAGGTTGCCGATGCTGCCCTCATGGGTGTGGTGAATGTTCTTGTCGGGTGTGAACTTCCCTGCCTCGATGTCCAGTCCCACCTTCTTGTAGGCGTCGCGGAAGGGCATTCCTGCCGCCGCGAGGCGGTTGACTTCCTCCACCGAGAACATCGGGTCGTACATCGGGTTGTCGAGGATGTGCTCGTTCACCTCAATTTTGTTGATGATGTAAGCCGCCATCTGCAGGCAGTCCTTGAGCTCGTCGAAGGCGGGCAGGAAGACCTCCTTGATAATCTGCAGGTCGCGGAAGTAGCCTACTGGCAAGTTGTTCATCATGAGTGTTATCTGTTGCGGAAGGCTCTGCAGCTTGTTCGACTTCGCGCGTATGAGTTCAAACACGTCGGGGTTTTTCTTGTGAGGCATTATCGACGAGCCAGTAGTACACTCCTTGGGCAGCTTGACGAACGAGAAGTTCTGACTGTTGAACAAGCATGCGTCGAAAGCCATCTTCGCGAGTGTTCCGGCGATGGTGGCGATGGCAAAGCCTACGTTGCGTTCCATCTTGCCTCGTCCCATCTGCGCGTAAACGACGTTGTAGTCCATCGAGTCGAAGCCCAGCAGCTCGGTGGTCATCGTCCTGTTCAGCGGGAACGACGAGCCGTAGCCGGCGGCCGAGCCGAGCGGGTTGCGGTTGGTCATCCTGTATGCAGCCTGCAGGAACAGCATGTCGTCGGCAAGGCTTTCTGCGTAAGCGCCGAACCACAGTCCGAAAGAGCTTGGCATAGCTACCTGCAGATGGGTGTATCCCGGCATGAGCACCTCTTTATATTGGTTGCTTTTCTGTATGAGTTCGTCGAAGAGCACCTTCACTTCGTCGGCAATATCTTTGAGTTGATGGCGTGTGAAGAGCTTCAGATCAACGAGCACCTGGTCGTTACGCGAGCGTCCGCTGTGAATTTTCTTTCCCAGGTCGCCGAGTTTCTCCGTGAGCATCATCTCCACCTGCGAGTGAACGTCCTCCACTCCTTCTTCAATCACGAACTCTCCTTTTTCTGCTATGTGGTAAATGTTCTTCAGTTCCTCAAGCAGAGGCTTCAGTTCGTCCTTCTCGAGCAGTCCGATGCTCTCAAGCATGGTGATGTGGGCCATCGAGCCTATCACGTCGTACTTGGCGAGATAGAGGTCCATCTCGCGGTCACGTCCGACGGTAAACCTTTCGATTTCCTTGTTTATCTCAAAATTCTTTTCCCAGAGTTTCATCGTTTTTTTATTCAATTTACTTAAGTTTCGCATTTGCTCAGCTTTTTAGGAGTTAAGGAGTTAAGGAGTTTAAGGAGTTAAGACATTAGTTTGGAGCATTGGATATAAGCGCAATAACATTTGGCTTAACTCCTTAAACTCCTTAACTCCTTAACTCCCAGAAGCTTCCTTTACTTGAGAAAGTTGAGCCAATTTATTTAAATTGACGAGTTGTCGAGTCAAATGAAGTTGTACGGCAGCGAGCACAACATGTCGGCAAACTGGTCAATGCCTTTTTCGAGCTTCGAGCCCACCATCATCTTTATCATCGGGTTAAGGTCGGCCTTGAGCGTCACACGCATTTTCGCCGTTGTCGCAGTCACCGGCAGCACCTGTATCCACAGGTTTGCCTCTATCGGCGACTTCTCCGTCTGGAATTTCACGCATCGGTCGGTCTCGCGTTCCACTATCGCCAGTGCTATCTCGCCCACCATCGGTGCCGGAAACGCCACCCTGTCGGACGTGATTGTCATGTCCTTCAGCTTTTCGAGCTGCGCTGGGTCCTGTCCCGCCTCACGCAGTTTCTGCTTTATCATCTCGTTGTTCTGAGCCATCTCTATCATCGGCCTCAGCCTTTCCAAGTCGCTCAGCACAGCATATACGCGCTCCACCGGAGCGTTAACCTGTTTTACGCTGCTTTCGTATTTTGCCATTGTATATTTTTTAGTTGACAAGTTGAAGACTAATTATTCCACGTGCTCGGCGACTTCCTCCATTCAGCCAGCACCGCAAGGTCCTCCTCCTTGATGTACCCGGTCTTGGCGGCAATAGCCGTGGTGTGCTCATAGTCGGACAGTGTGACCAGTTTCACTCCTGCGGCTTTGAACGCCTCTTCGGCTACCGGGAAGCCGTAGGTGTAGGAAGCCACCATGCCGACGACCTCGAATCCAGCCTTTCGGAGTGCATCGACAGCCTTCAGCGACGAACCACCGGTTGAGATGAGGTCTTCCACGACCACCACCTTCGCGCCTTCAGGTATTGTGCCCTCTATTTGGTTGCCCATGCCGTGGTCTTTCGGCTTCGGACGCACGTAGCAGTAAGGCATCAGCAGTTCGTCAGCCACGAGTGCTCCCTGTGCTATTGCTCCCGTTGCCACTCCAGCGACGGCGTTAGCCTCTGGGAATTCCTCGTGTATGAGGTGTACCAGTTCCTGCTTCACAAACGAGCGCAGCTCGGGATATGCAAGCGTCTTGCGGTTGTCGGTGTATATCGGTGATTTCCATCCTGATGCCCATGTGAAAGGGTCGTTGGGTTGAAGCTTGATGGCCTTTACCTCAAGGAGCTTCTGTGCGAATAAGTGTTTTATTGATTCCATAAATATTGTTGTTTTATTGTATTCTCCGTTTGCAAAAGTAACAAGAAAAATTGGAAAAGCGAAGAAAAAGGGCATTTTTTTTCATTCTTTCCATGTTTTCATCATTCTCTCCCTGCCGTAAAGGTCTTTTCTCACCTCCACGCGGCAGAATCCCTCCTCTCGCAGCATCCGTGTCATCTCATTATTATATATTGGGTTGACCTCAAGGAACAGCCTCCCGCCTTCCTTCAGCGCGAAAGCCGCATAACGGGCTATTGCCCTGTAGAACAGCAGCGGGTCGTCGTCGGGCACAAAGAGGGCGAGTCGCGGCTCGTGGTCGAGCACGTTAGCCTCCATGTCCGCCTTTTCCTTCTCGCAGATGTAAGGCGGGTTGCTTACTATCACGTCCCAGCGCCGCCCGTCGTCGTCGGCAGTGAGTATGTCGTTTCTCTCCACCACGACGTCAGCCCCGTGAGCCCCGGCGTTCTCTTTCGCCACGTCGAGCGCCTCGTCGGCGATGTCCCATGCCGTGACCTTCGCATTCGTTTCCAATGCGAGTGTGATGGCAATGCAACCGCTTCCAGTTCCAATGTCGAGCATGGTGCTTGCCGTTTTGCAGTCTTCGGCAACCCATTGGCAAAGTTCTTCGGTTTCAGGTCGAGGTATGAGCACTCCTTTGTTTACCTTAAAATATCGGTCGGCAAAAAGAGCCTTGCCCACGGCATACTGCACAGGCACTCCCTGCCTCACGAGGTCGAGCGCGCGCAGGAAGTCGGCGTTTGGCGACTCCATCGTCACGCCCCCATAGAGGTCAGCGATGTTGAGTCCGAGCACGTCTTCAACCAGCACCCTCGCCACTGCCCTTGCCTCCCTTTCGTCGTAAACCATTTTCCCGTGGCTATCTACCGTTGCGGCAATCTCCCTGCAAATGTCCTGAAAAGTCATTCTTGCTGTTTTTTGTGCAAAAGTACAACAAAAAACGCGATTTTCCAAATAATTATATTACTTTTGCAGGAAAAATCATTGAGATGATGGACACGAGATGTGAAAAGAAGAAAAAGCGGAAGCAGGCGATAGAGCTGCCTGACGACTGCCGTGAGGTGCTGCTGCACGCCTGCTGCGCCCCCTGTTCGTCGGCAATAGTGGAATGGTTGATGCAACACGACGTGCGTCCCACCATATTCTATTTCAACCCCAACATATACCCCCTTGAGGAATACGAGACGAGGAAGAACGAAAGCAAGCGCCACGCCGAGAGCCTCGGTATCAGGTGGATTGACGCCGACTACGACCACCGCCGCTGGCTCGACCACGTCCGTGGCCACGAGAGCGCCCCTGAGCGTGGAAGCCGCTGTGCTCTCTGTTTCCGTCTCCGTCTTCTTGAGACCGCCAAGGAAGCGCAACGCCTTGGCATCAAGTATTTCGCCACGACCCTCGCCTCCTCGCGCTGGAAGAGTCTCGAGCAGATTGCCCTTGCCGGCGAGTCGGCAGCCGCAGCCGTTTCTACGCCATCGTCTCAAGTGGTGTTCTGGGCTCAGAACTGGCGCAAGGGCGGTTTGCAGGACCGTCGCAACCAGCTTCTCCGTCAGTACTCGTTCTACAACCAGCTCTACTGTGGCTGTGAGTTTTCGATGAAATAAAGCCTCACCGGCCTCACCCCTGCCCCAGCCTCACCCCCGCCCCCTCTCCAAGAGAGAGGGGAGCAAAAAACCAAACTTCCCGACCCCATTGTCGTAAAGGGTCGGGAACTTTTTTTCTTAATGGCATAATAGCTGGCATTAATGGCATGTTGGCTCTCCCCCTAAGATAGGGGGAGTCCCCCGAAGGGGGGAGGGAGTATGAAAACGTCAGCACTATCTCGCTTGACAAATGCTTTTGCAGGAAGCTCGTGCTGGAAGCTTCTGCTGGAAGGTCATACGCCCCCGTCACT
>JALFCG010000147.1 GCA_022771265.1 Prevotella sp. | reverse complement strand
CTTCAAGTCAAACTTCGTGAAGCTCTGTCAGGATAACGTCACTGCTGGCGACGAGTCGCTTTGGGAAATTCCTTTCTCCGATGGTCGTGGACGTGTACTCTACACATGGGGTGTAAAGCACAATGCCAAGGACCAATATACTCAGCAGGCACAAGGTGGCGTGAATGGTCCTCTACCTTATCTCTATTATGACTATGATGTAGATGATATTCGTCGTGACATCACCTGCGTGCCTTACGACTGGAGTAAGGATCTCGTCGAGGGTAAGTCTCAACAGCAGCTCCGCGCAATCAACAAGTGGTGTTTTGGTAAACTTCGCTACGAGTGGATGAAGCGTATTGTCACCTCTACCAATGACGATGGTGTCAACTGGCAGTATATGCGTCTTGCCGATGTTTATCTCATGGCTGCTGAGGCTGTCAACTACCTCGACGGACCTTCATCAGCTTGGCAATATATGAAGCCGGTGCTCGACCGTGCCCTTCCTGCTGAGAAGGTGGCAGCTCTCCAGGCAAAATACACTGCAAGCAAGGAGGAATTCCAGGCTGGTATCGTTGAGCAGCGTGCATTTGAGTTTGCAGGTGAGGCCCTCCGCAAGGCAGACCTTGTGCGTTGGGGTATCATCGACCAGAAGATGGCCGAGGCAAAGTGACCGTTGACGGACTCACCCCTGAGACAGCCTACACCGTTCGCCTCTACAACGGCGAGAAGCAGCGTGGCTCAAAGTCGTTCACTACAATCGCCGACCTCAATGGCGCAACCCTCGTTCGTCCAGGTGATGATTTCCTCACCATGATTGAGGAGGCTCAGGACGGTGAGGTGTTCGCTCTCTTTGGAGGCACCCACGTTATAGCCGACGTTGACGCGGAAGGCAAGGCTGGTGCAGCCAAGGTTTCGAAGAGCATCGTTATAAAGGGTATCTATCCAACCAACGTACCTATCGTTAAGGGTCGCTTCGAGATTCTTGATGGTGCTTCTCTCGAGATTAATCAGATAATCCTAGATGGTGTTGACAACTCTACAACCGACCAGGCATTCAACTTCAAGACAGCTGGAGTGACATATCCTAAGTTTCTTGTTGAGAACTCAGAGATTCGTAACTTCGGTAAGGGCGTTTACTATGTGAATGTGGCTACAACTATAAACAAAATTGAGTTCAACAACACACTCATCCATGATATCGTCTGCGATGGAGGTGACATGTTCGACTGCCGCAAGGGACGTATCAACGAGCTCAACTTCATCGACTGTACAATGTATAATAGCTGTGCAGCCCGCGACTTTATCCGTATGGACGATGCATCTTCTCTTGGAGGTACTCCTACTATTACTGTTGACAAGTGTACCATCGATGGTTGTGCCAACGGCGGCAAACGTTTGCTCTATGTCCGCTACGTAGGCAACATTATCGTTTGGAAGAACAATTTAGTTACTAATACAGGTGCCGTATGGAGTAACCAGTCGAAGACAGGCGTTCCTGAGTTCAGCAACAACGCATACTTCAACTGCACAAAGCTCAACGTTCTTGACGGTGCAGATGCAGGTAAGACCAACCTCTTCATCGATGAGACTGGTAAGGCTGTTGAAGATCCGAAATTCAAGGATTCAAAGAAAGGTGACTTCACCATCGGCAATGAAGACGTAAGCAAACTTAAAGTCGGTGCTTCACGTTGGTACAAATAAGACGATAGTTTGTTTTTCAAGATAGTAGTATAACAAAAAGGCGGCACCGTTGTTGTTTCGGTGTCGCCTTTATGTTGTAGCTCCTTTGTTTAACTTCCTTAGAGGTAAGGGTATGGGGTCATGATGCTCTTTTGCTTGTGTCAGTTTCTTTTTTGCAATAATCTTCTGTCAATTTCTTGGTTGTTTCAAATAAATTGTTTATCTTTGCCATCAAAAAGAGAAATATGGCAAAATTCATTAATCCATTTACCGATATCGGTTTCAAGAGAATATTCGGTCAGGAATTCTCAAAACCGTTGTTGCTCGACTTCCTCAATAGTCTGTTTGAGGGAGAAAAGCATATCGTAAATCTTACTTTTCTCGATAAGGAGCAGCCAGCCTTGTTTGAGGAGGATAGGTCGTTGATTTATGACATATATTGTGAGACTGATGAGGATGAGAAGATTATTGTAGAGATGCAGAACAAATCTCAGCCTTTCTTCAAGAACAGAAGCATATATTATGTGTCGGAGTCAATTGCCCGTCAAGGCGAGCGAGGGTCGTGTTGGAACTATGAGATAGATTCAGTATATCTTGTAGCTTTCCTGAATTTTTGTCCTATGGACTTCAAGAAGCAATTTCGCACCGATGTTGTCTTTGCTGAGAAAGGTTCTATAGACCAATTCTCAGATAAGGTGAGGATGATATTTCTACAGCTTCCATTATTTAAGAAGGAAGCTGATGAATGTGAGAGTAAAGTAGAACGTTGGATTTATTTATTAAAGAATATGGAAACATTAAGCAGATTACCTTGGGCGGCTCAGAGTTCCGTTTTTGACAGATTGGCTAAGATTGCTGATGTCGCTTCGCTTACGAGAAGTGAGAGGCTTAAATATGATGAGGCTTTAAAGAAATATCGGGATACTTTGAGTGTGCTTGAAGGAGCACGCATAGATGGACTGGCAGAAGGCAGAACACAAGGCTTGGCAGAAGGCAGAACACAAGGCTTGGCAGAAGGTCGAGCCCAAGGCTTAGCAGAAGGTCGTGCAGAAGGTCGTGCAGAAGGTCGTGCAGAAGGTCGTGCAGAAGGTCGTGCAGAAGGTCGTGCAGAAGGCATTGCTGAAGGCATTGCTGAAGAAAAGAAAGCTACTGCTGCAAAATTGAAATCTATGGGATTGGCATTTGATAGTATAGCTGAAATAACAGGCTTGCCTGTTGAAGACATAAAGGATTTATAATTGATGAGAAAAGCGGTGAGAAGTCAATAACTCCTCACCGCTTATTTGTAATTTTTAGTTGTTTGTCTTTATTACTTCTTGAATAGTGATTTTCTGTGCCTCCTTCTTTGTCAGTTGTCTTGACCATGTCACCCTTGCCTTAGTGTCGGCACCAGCTCCGCTATTGTTGTATTCAAGATAGCGTGCCGTTTGTTCGCGTTCCTTTTGCCAATGGTGCCATCCTTCAGGACGAATGTGTGCTCCCATTTCGCAGTTCATGAATAGCGTATAGCCGTAGTCGCGCCATGGACGGCCGAGATAAACCTTGTCGATACCAGCGTCAGCAGTCAGTCGGCAGCGATTGAACACATATCCGTAAGCCTGGTCCTTAGGTGTAGAAGCTGCTGTGATGTAAGAGTTGGCCTTGCTGTGTATCTCGCACTCCTCAAACCATGCAGTTCCTGGGCCGAAGATGAAATCGGTAGTGCCTTCGATGTAACAGTTCTGGAACAGTTGTCGACATCCGCCTATGCCTGTATAGACAGTGTCTTGATGGCCAAGGAAACGGCATCCGATGAACGTCAGTCGGTCGCCTTCTGTGTGAAGGGCAACTGCTTGTCCGAGACGTGCGGAATTGTTTTCGATGGTGATGTTCTTTAGTGTGATGGAGCTTCCCTCGATTTTCAACGTGTAGGTGCGGAAGGTGCCGATGCCATTTGGCCTTTCCTTCGTCTTGATATTGGCATGGTCGTCCCAGGTGATAACAGTCTCGTCAGCATCCTCACCACAAATCTCGATATTGGTTAGCCATGAGGGAATGACGAGCTTTTCCTTGTAGATGCCTTTTTTTACGTAGATTACCTTGTGGTAGTCCATGAAAGCACGGCATACCTCGATGGCATCGTCGATGTTGCGGAATTCTCCCGTGCCGTCGCGTGCAACGACAAGAGTGTCGGGGGTGTCGTACTTGTTGGCTGCATTCACTGACAATGAAGCCAATGCAAAAAAGATAAGTAGTTTGTTGCGCATATTATTACATTATTTGACTTACTTCCTGTAGTCCGTTGACTTGCTTTAGATTGTCGATGATGGTCTTTACATCTTCGCGGTCATGGACACGAAGTTCGAACTTGCCGTCAAAGATGTCATCATCGCAGGTGATGGACACGGTGTGGATGTTGACATTCATTTGTCGGGAGATGACATTGGTCACTTCGTTGAGCAGTCCGATGCGGTCGATGCCTTTCATCTGTATCGTAGCGTCAAAGAAGAGCTTTTTGTGCATGTCCCATTTTGCGTCGAGGATGCGGTTACCGAAACTTGTCTTCAGACGTGCTGCAACAGGACAGGCACGTTTGTGTATCTCAATTTGTTTCTTGTTGTCGATGAATCCAAGCACATCGTCGCCGGGAATTGGGTGGCAGCAGTGCATGAACTTGTATTGAGTGATATTATTGTCGGTGATGAATATTGGCTTTTTGCGGTTAAGCCTGTCCGTGACAGTGATAAACTGAGAGGTTTCCTCTCCCTCGTCCTTCTTTTGCTTGGCACTTTTGAGGAATGGAACATATTTTCTCCATCCGCGTCCAGTGTTCTCCTTTGTCTTCCCGTTAAGTTCGTCGATGTCTTTTTCTCCGAGTATAATAGACTTTTCTGCTACTGCCTGGAAGAAATCGTCACGCCTTTCTATATTGTGTAAGGCGGCGAGTTGGTCGGCAGCATTGGCTGTATATTCGATGTCGTTATTTTTGAAGAAGTCGCGTAGTTGTTCTTCTCCCTGCTTCTGAAGCTCACGCCCGTCGCGCCTTAATATTGCTTGTATTTTTGCCTTGGCTTTTGCCGTGGAGACGAAGTTAATCCATGATGGTTGGACATGTTGTGACTTCGACGTAAGGATTTCCACCTGGTCGCCGCTTTGCAGTTTATGGCTCAGCGGGACGAGTTTGTGGTTGACCTTTGCCCCGATACAATGGCTGCCGAGGAAGGTGTGGATGGAGAATGCGAAGTCAAGGGCAGTGCATCCTGCGGGCATGGTCTTTATTTCGCCTTTGGGTGTAAACACGAATATTTCAGAGGCGAAGAGGTTGAGCTTTATGGCATCGAGGAAGTCCATGGCGTCTGGCTGTGGGTCGTCGAGTATTTCCTTAATGGTGTGGAGCCAGTCGTTGAGTTCGCCTTCGTCCTCGGTGAACTCGATCTCACCGCCCTCCTTGTACTTCCAATGGGCGGCGAATCCCTGCTCGGCAATCTCGTCCATACGGTCAGAACGTATTTGCACTTCAATCCATCGTCCCTGCTTTGACATTAACGTCACGTGCAGGGCCTGATAGCCATTTGCCTTCGGGTGGTTGAGCCAGTCGCGAAGTCGGTCGGGATGTGACTTGTATATTTGGCTAATGGCGACGTAGATGTTAAAGCACTCGTTGATTTCGTCTTCGCGGTGTTTGGGCGTGAAGATGATGCGCACGGCGAGTATGTCGTATATTTCCTCGAATGTGACGTGCTTGTTCTGCATCTTGTTCCAGATGGAGTAGGGGCTTTTCACACGTTCCTTGATGACGTATTTGAAGCCCATGTTGTCAAGTGCTTGCTCGATGGGCGAGGTGAAGAGGTCGAACAACTCGTGGCGTGATGCCTGTGTGGAGGCGAGTTTCTGCTCTATTGCCGAATACTCGTCAGGATGCTCGTACTTGAAACTAAGGTCTTCAAGTTCTGTTTTTATCTTGTTTAGACCGAGTCGGTTGGCAAGTGGGGCATAGATGTATAGCGTCTCGCCTGCAATCTTGTATTGCTTGTTGGCTGGCTGGCTGGCGAGGGTGCGCATATTGTGTAGACGGTCGCATATCTTTATAAGGATAACGCGTATGTCGTCGCTCATGGTCAGCAGGAGTTTTTTGAAGTTCTCAGCCTGTGCCGAAGCCTGCTCGCCAAAGATGCCTCCGCTGATTTTGGTCAGTCCGTCTACAATCTGTGCTATCTTCGCTCCGAAGATATTCTCGATGTCCTCGGTGGTGTAGTCGGTGTCTTCTACAACATCGTGCAGAAGGGCGGCACAGATGCTTGTCGAGCCCAGTCCCACTTCCTCGCATGCTATCTGTGCAACGGCTATTGGATGCAGGATATATGGCTCTCCGGAGAGTCTTCTTACTCCTTTGTGTGCCTGGCGTGCAAAATTGAACGCCTTGGTGATGATATCCACCTTTTGCCGGTGTCGTGAATTGCTGTAGCTGTCCAATAGATGCTGGAAAGCACCATTTATCAACTTGTCGTCAAGTTCTTCTCTTTTCTTCTGCTCGTCATCCATAACTATACCTTATTATATATATAATTATTACCTCACTTTCAGTTTTTTCCCGGCCCTGATGTTTGTGCCTTTCAGGCCGTTGAGCTTCTTTAGCTTTGCAACGGTAGTGTGGTTGCGCTTTGCTATCTCTGAGAGTGTCTGTCCTTGCTTAATGGTCACGGTCTTGCCTCTGGAACTTCTGCTCCTGCGGTTTTTTGAACTGCTCTTGCGTGAGGAGCTGCTCTTGGAGGTGTAGTTAGGCACATCGTCGTTAACGGCAACCAATGCGCGGCGGTTGAACAGTTCGTCTGCACGGTGGTTATATACCGAGTCCTCGCGGTCGATGAATTTGCCTACCTCGGTTTGTGGCAGACGGAGCGGCGAGAGTGATGTCAGTCCCGGCACTATGTCGCGGCGATAGGAGGGGTTGAGGGCACGGAGCTGATCGATGTCGATGTTACACACTGCAGCTACCTGTTCCAAGTGGACGTTTTTGCTGACCATCACCGTGTCGGTCTTTGCCGGCAGTCGGGTTATCATCGGGCAGATGTTGTGGTCGCAATAGTAGGTCATGATGTAGTTGGCGGCAATGAATGCCGGAACGTAACCTCGTGTCTCTTTTGGCAGGTAGGGATATATTTGCCAGTAGTCCCTTACTCCCTTTGAGCGGTGGATTGCCTTGTTGATATTGTCAGGACCGCAGTTGTAGGCAGCAATCACGAGATTCCAGTCGCCATAAACCTTATAGAGGTCGCTGAGGTAGTGGGCGGCCGCGTAGGAAGACTTGACGGGGTCGCGTCGTTCGTCAACCAAGGAGTTGACATTCAGCCCGTACTGTTTTCCCGTTACAAGCATGAATTGCCATAGTCCGGTCGCTCCCACTCGTGACACTGCCTTTGGGTTGAGTGCCGACTCAATCACCGGGAGGTATTTCAGTTCAAGCGGCAAACCGTATGCCTCCAAAGCCTCTTCAAAAATTGGCATGTAGAAGTTTGAAGCCCCCAGCATGTAGCTGACGGAGTGGCGCAGGCGTCCGCTGTAGCGGTCGATGAATTTCTGTACCACATCGTTGTATGGAAGTTCGATGACGGAAGGTATTCTCTTCAGCCTATCGACATAAACTTCCTTCTCGAATACGGGGTTCACGTCCTTCATCCGACAGTCGTTGTCTTCTGTGAGGTATGCCTTTGACATATAGTGGTTGAGAAGGCTGTCGAGTTCGAAAGCCATGGCTTCGGGGAATTCGATCACCTCTTCGTCGCCCTGGCTGTCGGTTACTGTGATTTCGTTTTCGTCGTCGTAGTCTTCCTCTACCTGTGCCTGCATCGCTGCGTTCGATGCAAACAGTAATGCTATTGATATAATATATTTCTTCATTTCTTTATGTAATATCCTTTCTTGATGTCGTTAATTCGTTAATGTTATCGGTTTCCTCCTTATGTAATCAGAATCTAAGCCCCACGTTCACTCCTATAGAGGAGCCTTCGAGAATGTTTCCCGAGTTTCCGTTGTTCATCAATGTTGGCTCAACTTTCAGCGAGAGGTCGTCAGAAATGTCAAATTGTGACAATTCTGCATCGACATATGCATCGATGACCGAGAGTGCATAGACCCCGATGAGACAGAAGAAACTCATGTCTCGCCATCGGCGGTATTTGTCCTTCCTGCTTTTGAAAATCTTCTTGTAGCGTTCCTCGTTGGAACTGTCGATGGTCATTCCGAAGTGGAGGAAGCGGTTGTAGCTCTGTGTCGTGGGATCGGAGTCCATGATGTCGAGATAGGCTTGTGAGTAGTCCTTGTACATCATGTTATTCCAGCTCATGGCATAGAGGCATCCCATAAATCCTCCATAGACTAAAGGCAGTTTCCAGTATTTCCTGTTGTATATCTGCCCTCCTCCAGGTATGACCAGGGCGAGCCACAGGGCGCGTTGCGGGTCGGGGCTCCATGTGCTCCAGTCACGTTTGGGCTTCTTCGTCTTCAGCACCGTGTCGTTGACGAGCAATGGCAGTTCGGCAATTTTCTCCAGTGGGTCCGTCTTGTAGGCTGTGGAGTCGGTTTGTGCTTCAGCCCTTGCCGTGGCGAGGATGACTACGGTCAAGAGAAGCGCCCAGCGTTTTGCCAAGTAGATATGAATTATGTTTCTTAACTCGATTTTCATTGTTTGTTGCAAATGCTGTCGATGGCGTTCATCAGTCGCTCGAGCTCTTCCTCGTTGGCAAACGAGATGCTGATTTTTCCCTTGCCTTTCCCGTTGCATGTCATCTGCACGGGTGACTGAAAGAGCGTTGACAGCCTGTTTTTCAGTATGTTGAATTCTTCTGGCAACTGCGTTTTTGCGGCTACGGCTTTCTTAGCTGCCTGCACGTCGTTGCCGCTGTTGAGCATCTTGACCATTTCCTCCACCTTCCTTACGGAATATTCGTTTTTCTCAATCTCCTTGAACAGCTTTATTTGCACGCTTGGTGAGTCGAGCGCGAGCAGTGCCCTGGCATGGCCCATGTCAATCTCCCTGTTTTTAAGTGCCATCTGCACCTGGGCTGGAAGCTTCAGCAGTCGCATGTAGTTGGTTACTGCTGTACGGCTCTTTCCCACGCGTTCTGATATTTTCTCCTGCGTCATGCCTGTGGTTTCAGCAAGATGCTCGTAGGCCAGTGCAATCTCTATGGCGTTGAGGTCCTCACGTTGTATGTTCTCCACGAGAGCCATTTCCATGACGTTTTCGTCTTCCACGGTCCTGATGTAGGCGGGCACGGCGTTAAGTCCTGCAAGCTGCGAGGCACGCCAGCGGCGCTCTCCGGCAATGATTTGGTATCGCCCGTCTTCAGTCTGTCGTAGCGTGATGGGCTGGATGATGCCGACCTCGCGTATGCTGTTGGCGAGTTCTTGCAGCGCTTCCTCGTCAAACTCTCGCCGAGGCTGGTTTGGGTTGGGTGAAATTTGCGACAGCGGAATCTCGCTGAGGTTTGATGAACCTTGTGTCCTCACCTCGCCAGTGTCAATGAGTGCGTCTAAGCCGCGTCCGTTACCGATGTCGTCGAGTCCGCGGCCAAGCACGTTTCGGTCATATCTTTTATGTATTGCCATAAAATGCGATAATCCGGTTAATCCTTGTTTTTGTTAATAATTTCCTTTGCCAGGGCCAGGTGGTTCTTGCTTCCGGTGGAGTCAGCATCGTAGAGGATGACTGGAAGCCCGTGGCTGGGGCTCTCGCTTAGTTTTACGTTTCGCTGTATGACGGTCTTGAACACGAGTTCCTGGAAGTGGCGCTTTACCTCGTCGTATATTTGGTTGGCAAGGCGCAGGCGGGAGTCGTACATCGTCAGCAGGAAACCTTCAATTTCCAGTTTTGGGTTGAGCTTGCTCTTGATGATTTTGATAGTGTTAAGCAGTTTGCTTATTCCTTCAAGTGCGAAATACTCACATTGTACCGGGATGATGACAGAGTCGGCGGCGGTCAGCGAGTTGACCGTGATGAGTCCAAGTGAAGGGCTGCAGTCGATGAGAATGTAGTCGTAGTCATTGCGTATAGGCTGCAGAAGGTTTTTCAGCACTTTTTCCCTTCCTTCGACGTTCAGCATCTCAATCTCCGCTCCGACGAGGTCGATGTGGCTTGGGATGATGTCAAGCCCGTCGATGTCGGTAGTGTAAACGGCGTCGCGCACGTCGGCATGGTCGATGATGCACTCGTAGAGCGAGCAGTCGATTTGCTTTATGTCAACACCGAGTCCGCTTGACGCGTTTGCCTGCGGGTCGGCATCGACTACGAGTACCGTTTTCTCCAATGTGGCGAGTGACGCTGCCAGATTGATGGTGGTTGTAGTCTTACCGACTCCACCTTTTTGGTTTGCTAATGCGATTATTTTTCCCATTTTTCTTTCTTCAAAATCGTTTCCACATTCCTGCACAATAGTTCTGGAATGTATTTTATTGTGCAAAGATACACATTTTTGATGAAAAAATGATGCTTTCAATATTTTTTTTATTACTTTTGCAGCCAAAACAACATTTTTTTATGGAAAATAAGAGACCTTTAATATTAATTTCAAATGATGATGGCTATCATTCCAAGGGATTGGCTTCGCTCATAGAGATGGTAAAAGAGTTTGGCGACTTGCTCGTTTGCGCGCCGGAATCGGCGCGAAGCGGCTATTCCTGCGCCTTTTCAGCTGCAGAGCCATTGAGGCTTAAGCTGAGGAGACAGCGGGAGGGAGTGGAAGTGTGGTCGTGCAGTGGAACTCCTGTCGATTGCGTGAAGATGGCTCTTGCGGAGCTTTGCACCGAACGATGGCCGGACTTGGTCATTGGAGGTATCAACCATGGCGACAACGCGTCGGTCAACAGCCATTATTCAGGTACCATGGGAGTCACTCTTGAGGGCTGCATGAAATACATTCCTTCGGTCGCCTTCTCCCTTTGCGACCATCGTGACGACGCTGATTTCACTCCGCTGACTGATATTGTAAAATCCATAACAAAAAGAGTGTTAGAAGAAGGACTTCCCAAAGGTGTTTGCCTTAATGTTAACTTCCCTGTCGTGGAAGGAGGATTCAAGGGTGTGAAAAGCTGTCGAATGGCATATGGAACATGGGGAAATGAAGTCGTTCGCTGCCGTCATCCCAGAGGATATGACTATTATTGGATGACAGGCGAATATACCAATGACGAGCCGCTTGCCGACGACACCGACAACTGGGCATTGACCAACGGATATGTTGCCATTACTCCTACGACCATCGATGTGACTGCCCATGAAATGATTGAACAAATTAAAGGTTGGAACTTATGAAATACTATCTCATAGTAGGAGAGGCGAGCGGTGACCTTCATGCGTCCTGCCTGATGAAGAGCCTGAGGGATTGCGACCCAGAAGCCCGGTTCCGCTTCTTCGGCGGTGACATGATGGCTGCCGTCGGAGGAACGCTTGTTCAGCATTACCGCAATCTCGCCTATATGGGGTTCATTCCAGTTCTGCTGCATCTTCCAGCCATATTGAAAAATATGAAGATGTGCAAGCGCGACATCGTAAGTTGGAATCCCGACGTGGTTATACTTGTCGATTATCCCGGTTTTAATCTGAAGATAGCCAAGTTTGTGAAGGCAACAACGCGCATACCGGTTTTCTACTATATCTCACCGAAGATTTGGGCTTGGAAAGAATATCGCATAAAAAGCATAAAGCGCGATGTTGACCAGCTTTTTTCCATTCTCCCCTTTGAAGTCCCTTTCTTCGAGCGGAAACACGGATATCCAATCCATTATGTGGGTAATCCTACAGCTGACGAAATTCGACGTTTCAAGGAGTCCGGCAGTAGGCCTTTCACCGACTATGGCAAGCCGGTAGTTGCTCTGCTGTGTGGCTCTCGTCTTCAGGAAATCAAGGACAACCTGCCTTCAATGTTACGTGCCTCAAGCCATCTCGCCACCGACTACCAGTTGGTCGTGGCAGGTGCGCCAGGTGTTCCTCATGACTATTACGACCGGTTTGTCGCAGGAAGTAATGTGGAAGTCGTTTATGGAAAGACCTACGAGCTGCTTTCCCATTCGCGTGCCGCCCTTGTCACGAGTGGCACTGCCACGTTGGAAACCGCGCTTTTCCGTGTTCCTCAAGTGGTGTGCTATTCCACACCCCTGCCTTGGCTTGTCTCAGTCCTTCGCCGTCTCTTGCTTAAGGTAAAGTATGTGTCGCTTGTAAATCTTATAGCCGATGAAGAGGTTGTGCCCGAGTTGGTCGCCGACAGTTTCACTGTTGAAAATGTCAAGAGTCGTCTTGACTCAATACTTTTCGATAACCAGTGCCGTGAAAAGATGCTAGAAGGTTATGAAAAAGTGGCGAGAAGCCTTGGCGACAAGGCTGCTCCTGACAACGCTGCCATGATGATGAAAAAGATGCTTACACCAGCACCGTGACCGTCCCGAAGTCGTCCCGATACCATCTCGAAGGCTCGAGGATGACAAAAGTTTTACAAATCGTGGTTGGAACCAGGCGGATGGCGACAAAGGAAGACGATTACGGAGATGGCCAACGCAAAGGTTTACGTGTAATTTAAGTTAATATATCTTATAGAAAATGCACATTTTGGACAAAAATGTGTAATTTTGCAGCCGATAATTACACATTATAGTATTATGACACATAATTTGTTAAAAGGAAAACGCGGTATCATCTTCGGAGCTTTGAACGAAGACTCTATCGCATGGAAAGTGGCCGTGAAGGCCGTTGAAGAAGGTGCGACAATCACATTGAGCAACACGCCAATGGCTCTAAGGATGGGCGAGCTCGACCAGTTGAGCAAGCAGCTTAATGCACCTGTCATTCCTGCCGACGCTACCAGCGTGGAGGATTTGGAAAACGTATTCAGGGAATCAGTGGAAAAACTCGGTGGAAAGATTGACTTCGTGCTTCACTCAATAGGCATGAGTCCAAACGTTCGCAAGCACCGCACTTATGACGACCTCGACTACAACTATCTGCAGAAGACGCTCGACATCTCTGCTATATCGTTCCACAAGATGCTGCAGGTCGCAAAGAAGCAGGACGCAATAGCGGAATACGGTTCGGTGGTAGCATTGACTTACGTTGCATCCCAGCGTACATTCTTCGGCTACAACGACATGGCTGACGCCAAGAGCATGCTCGAAAGCATCGCACGCAGCTTTGGATATATCTATGGCCGTGAGAAAAACGTGAGAATAAACACCATATCGCAGTCGCCTACTCCTACTACAGCAGGCAAGGGCATCAAGGATATGGAGAACCTCATGGACTTCTCCAACAAGATGTCTCCGTTAGGCAATGCCTCTGCCGAGGACTGCGCTAACTACTGTGTGATGATGTTCTCCGACTTCACTCGTAAGGTGACGATGCAGAACCTCTTCCACGACGGCGGTTTCTCGTCGATGGGTATGAGCCTTCGTGCTATGAACCAATATTCCAAGGACCTTACTCCTTACGAGGACGAAAACGGAAAGATCATTTACGGATAAAATACAAATAATGAGATATCTATACCTAACTATCCTATTCGTAGCTTCCGCCTTTGTCGCAAAGGCGGAAGACTATACGAAGTACTACGATGGCACACCTGTCCAACTGAGACAGGTAGTGCCATTTATTATACCTGACAATACCGTCACCTTGACCGATTTCGGAGGAGTAGGCGACGGAATGACGCTGAATACCGAGGCGTTCAGAAAAGCCGTGTCGGCTCTCACAAAAAAAGGTGGGGGAAGACTTGTGGTGCCACAGGGCGTATGGCTCACAGGACCAATAGTGCTTAAGGACAATATCGACCTCCATGTAGAGCGTAATGCTATCGTGATGTTCTCACCCGACAAAAGTCTTTATTTGGACAAAGACGGCAAGTCGTCACGCTGTGAACCAGGAATAAAGGCATCGAAACGCAAGAACGTTGCAATAACAGGCGAAGGCATCATCGACGGTAATGGTGCGCAGTGGCGACCGGTAAAGCGCGGAAAAGTAAGCGACGTAGAGTGGAAATATTTTGCTGAGATTGGAGGAGAAGAACGACAGAACGGCCAATTGTGGTATCCGTGGAACGTTAAGGCTGGCTATCCGAACATTGCAGATACACCAGAGGCTCAGGAGAAAAGCCGACAGGACTTAGTGCGCTTTACCGACTGTGAGAACGTTCTGTTCCAGGGAGTTACATTCCAAAACTCACCACGTTTCCATGTCCATCCTTGCAACAGTAAGAACATAATCATCGACGGCATCACCGTGCGCTGTCCATGGAACGCACAGAACGGCGACGCCATCGACCTCAGCGACTGTCATCAGGCTCTCATCGTCAATTCAACTGTTGACGCGGGCGATGACGGACTTTGCATGAAGAGCGGAAAGGCTAAGTCAACGGCACTTGTCAACGGTTGTGAGGACATACTTATACAAGACAATACTGTCTTCCACGCTCATGGAGGTTTCGTCATTGGCAGCGAGGACATCACTGGTATGAAGCGCATCGTGGTGAGACGTTGTCGTTTCTCGGGCACTGACACCGGACTGCGCTTCAAAAGCGGAATAGGCAGGGGTGGAAAGACTGAGGCGATACACATCTCCGATATCGTGATGAACGACATCACTGCAGAAGCCATAGTGTTCCAATGTGACTACGTCGATCGTCCGGCAGGCCACGACGCAAAGAAAGAAATAAAGGCAGAAAAGCTGGAGTGCGTGCCAGAGTTTACTGACATACATATAAATAATGTGGTGTGCCGAGGAGCGAAGACTGCTATCAAGGCAAAAGGCATTGACGGACTGCGTTGCATCCATAATATCAAGATTAGCAATACAACTCTTGTCTATACATCGAAGGGCACTGACATCGATGCCAAGACTGCCGAACTGACATTGGATAATGTGAAGATAGTGAAGGACGAATACAAACGATAAGGCCCTTCCCGGAAAACGAGGATGATACAGGACTATTACACCTCCGCCATAAGGGAACACTTGGGCTTTGAGCCAACTCGTGAGCAGGCCGTCGCCACCAGTCGCTTTGCCGACTTCCTCGTTGACCGTAGCGACCGTGTCGCCATGATTATTCGTGGCTCGGCAGGTACTGGAAAGACGACGCTTGCCGGCGCGATAGTGAGGACGATGATGGCGATGAAGCAAAAACTCGTACTTCTTGCGCCGACGGGACGTGCGGCAAAGGTGTTTGCCATGAACGCAGGAATGGCGGCATTCACTATCCACAAGAAGATTTACCGCCAGAAGACCATGACCGACATTGCCTCGCGCTTCACCCTCAACGCCAATCTCTCCTCCGACACCTTGTTTATTGTGGACGAGGCATCGATGATTGCCAACATGGGCTTTGGCGACTCCGCCTTCGGATCCGGTTGCTTGCTCGACGACCTCATACAGTTTGTCTATTCCGGCCGCAACTGCCGAATGCTGCTTATAGGCGACACGGCGCAGCTGCCGCCAGTGGGCGAAGAAGAGAGTCCAGCGCTGATGACTGGCGTGATAGAGGGCTACGGACTGGATGTTTATGAGGCTAACCTGACAGAGGTGTTGCGTCAGAGCCAAGACTCTGGCATTTTGTACAATGCCACCAAGGTGAGACAGATGATAACACATGAGGAAATGACACAACTGCCGAAGATTGATTTCCATGGGTTTGGCGACATCGTAAACCTCCGTGGCGACGAACTGATAGAGCAACTTGCATCGTCGTACAGCCATGCCGGTCTCGACGACACAATAGTGGTGACACGAAGCAACAAACGCGCCATTATATATAATAATGGTATAAGGAACATGGTGCTGGGACGTGAGGGACTCGTGACACAAGGCGACATGCTCATGGTGGTGAAAAACAACTACTACTGGACAGAGAAACTGAAACTGCAACTGCCTTTCGTTGCCAACGGCGACAGGGCGAGAGTGCAGAGGGTGAGGAACATACGCGAGCTTTACGGTTTCCATTTCGCCGACGTCACTTTCTCTTTTCCCGACTACGACAACCTTGAGTTTACTGCCACCACCATTCTCGACTCGCTTCAGGCAGAGGCACCATCGCTGACACGCGAACAAAACGACTTGCTGTTCCAAAACGTAATGGCCGATTATCAGCACCTGCCATTGAAGTCAGACAGGTTCAAGGCACTGCGCCAAGACCCGTATTACAATGCCTTGCAGGTGAAGTATGCCTACGCCGTGACTTGCCACAAGGCCCAGGGCGGACAATGGTCGCACGTCTATGTTGACCAAGGCTACATGACCGACGACATGCTCACTCCCGACTATATCCATTGGCTCTACACCGCCTTCACCCGTGCCACCGAGAAACTTTATCTCGTGAATTGGCCAAAGGGACAGGTAGTTGAATAAATGCGGCAGAAGTTACTATTTGGCATCAGTGGCATCTGTTCTTAATGGCAAATTATTGGTATAACGGCAGAACCAGAGAATAACGCAGAAAACCCTTCACCCTTCACTTTTTGGGTGTAAGTCGCTGAGTGTTAAGGGAATGGGTAGGTGAAGGGTTGCGCTAACCCTTCACTACCCTTCACTGCCCTTCACCGCATTGAAGTCCAGCTTTTGTGGGTTGC
>JALFCG010000141.1 GCA_022771265.1 Prevotella sp. | reverse complement strand
CTATGCTACAAGCGGCAAGCGTTATCCTGTGCTCTACTTGCAGCATGGAGGTGGCGAGGATGAGCGCGGATGGAGCAACCAGGGTTTGACTGATATCATTCTTGATAACCTTATTGCAGAGGGAAAGGCTGAGCCTATGATTGTCGCCATGATGGACGGCAACTCACAGGATTTCGCCGCTGAGTTGCTTACTGACGGCATTCCTCTCGTTGAAAGCCGCTATCGCACACTCACTACTGCTGACGGGCGTGCACTGGCAGGACTGTCGATGGGAGGCATACAGACTCTGAATACATCTATCATGCATCCTGAGTTATTCCGTTATGTAGGTGTATTCAGCAGTGGTTGGTTTAAGAATCCCCAACCGTTTATGGCAAACAGTTCTGGTGAACCCTATTATGCAAAGCTCAAGGAGCGTCCCGACTATTACAACAAACAGTTCCGCGAGTTCTATATCACTATTGGTGGTCAGGAAGATATTGCTTATGAGAACTGCAAGGCTATGCGCGAGCGTTTCGACCAGATAGGCATCAAGCACAGCTATTACGAGACTCCTGGTGGACATACATGGCCCGTATGGCGTGAGAGCCTTTACTTCTTCGCCCAGAAATTATTTAAATAATTTCTTGAAGGTCTTGTTGAAATAGGAGCAGTCGAAATAGCCCAGTTTCATAGCCACAATCTTGATGGTGTCTTCGCTGGTTATGAGAAGGAGTTCGGCTGCTTCCTTTTTCTTTTTAGTGATATAGGCAATAGGAGTGTCGGTTTATTGGTAAAAATGAAGAGTTAAGATAATATATTTTGATTGTTTTTCAAATAATTATGAAGTTTATTTCAGCGATATTGGCAATGACCATAACAACCATTGCCTCGGCACAAGTGATATCGCCTAACGGAAAGGTGGAATGGCGGGAAAAAGGCAAGGGCTTTGCCGTGGTGTATCACGACGGCAACAACGAGTGTGAAGTTTTGGACATAACAAATGTAGGAATTCTCACCAAGGACGGAGGCGGAAAGGACTTGACGCTCAAGGCAAAAATGCCTGTGAAGACGATAAAAGACTCCTATACGATGATTGGAGGTAAGCGTCACGATTGTTCCAATGAGGCTAATGAGGTGACTTACCTTTATATCGACAACATCGGAAGAGAGCAACGACTCATTGTCAGGGCTTATAACGATGGCATCGCTTTCCGCTATGTTTTCGACACCCTGCAACACACGCGCCCAACAGAGGAGCTGACCATTTTTCGCATAGCCGAAGGTGCAAAGCGATGGATGCAGAAATGGACAGAACCTTACGAGGCGTTCTTCCCTATGTCAACCACTGGCGAGAGCGAAAACAAGCGTTGGGGCTATCCTGCATTGCTTCAACCGTCCGACAAGGTCTTTGCACTCATTACCGAGGCAGGAATAGAAAGATACAATAGTGCGTCGTCGCTCTACAACGACCGCAACAAGGAGGAATATCGTGTGGTGATGGACGAGAACCTGCAGAACACCACAGGCAAATGGAGTTCTCCCTACAGGGTCGTTATAGTTGGAGAACTGAAAGACGTGGTGGCTTCCACGCTCGTCACCGACGTCAGTGAACCTTGCCGCATCGAGGACACTTCGTGGATTAAACCAGGCTCTGCGTCGTGGATATATTGGGCATACAACCATGGCTCCAACGATTATCAAATAGTAAAGCAATACGTTGACATGGCAGTGGAGATGCGCTGGCCTTACGTACTCATCGATGCCGAATGGGACGAGATGAAGAACGGCGGCGACATCGAGGATGACATACGCTATGCACATGAAAAAGGAGTCAAAACCATACTGTGGTACAACTCTTCCACGGCATGGTTAAAGGCTTGGGGCGCACCGGGACCGCATGAGCGGCTCAATGCTCCCGAAAACCGCGAGCGTGAGTTTGCATGGCTTGAGAAGATGGGTGTGGCAGGAGTGAAGATAGACTTCTTTGCAGGCGACAAACAAGAGACGATGGAATATTGTATTGACCTTCTCGAATGTGCCGCACGCCATCATCTGATGGTCAACTTTCACGGCGCGACAATCCCAAGAGGTTGGCAACGCACATATCCCAACCTCGTAAGTGTAGAGGCTGTATATGGAGCGGAGTGGTATAACAACAACGCCACCCTCACCCCAAAAGCTGCCACCCACAATGCCACGTTGCCATTCACGCGCAATGTGATTGGACCGATGGACTACACCCCCTGCACCTTCTCAGACTCGCAGCATCCTCATATCACTACCCATGCCCACGAACTCGCCCTGCCTGTGCTCTTCGAGTCGCCGTTGCTGCATTGGGCTGACAAACCCGAAAGCTATCTCGTGCAGCCCAAGGAGGTGAAGGACTTCATGTCGGCATTGCCCACCACATGGGACGAAACCCGACTGCTCGGAGGTTATCCCGGCGAATGGGTTGTCATTGCACGTCGCTATGACAATAAATGGTACGTTGCCGGTATCAACGGTAAGGACGCACCTCAAACACTCTCCTTCGACACATCGTTCCTTCCAAAGGGCAAATACACCCTTTTCACTGACAAACCAGGCTACAAGGGAGAACTGCCTGCCAACAATCCAAGCCCTTGGAGAATAAAGAAGGGGAAAGGAAAAGCTCCCTCCAAGGTAACTTGTCTGCCAAGAGGCGGATTCGTGTATGTAATTAATTAAACTTTCGCAGGAAAGGGAAGTTAAAGAAGTTAAGGAAGTTGAGCAAATGCGAAACAAGTGATTTATATGCAACATGGGATATATCTTATTCCCTCAGACATCCTATCGGTACGACATATACTCCGTCTTCACGACGATAGGCGAAGCGGCCAGTGGCGGTTAGAACCATCAGAAACGACGGGATATTCATCTTTTCAACATTAATCTTGCTTGACAAAGAAAGTAGTGTTGAGGCTCCCTCCTCTATTAGTTTGTCACCTCCTAATTTAATCTCGACAAGACCGTAATTACCGTTACGAAGGTGTACGACTGCATCACATTCCAATCCGTTTTTATCACGGTAGTGATACACCTGACCGTCAATGGCATCTGTAAAAACACGCAGGTCTCTTACGCACAATGTTTCGAACAATAATCCCATGGTGTTAAGGTCGGCTATAAGATCGGCTGGACCAAGTCCAAGAGCGGCAGTGGCAATCGACGGGTCTATGAAATAGCGAGTGTCGGAGGTGCGTATGGCGGTTTTTGAGCGCAGGTTGGGATTCCATGCCAATGAGTCTTCAATAACGAAAATCTTCTTCAATGCATTGATATATGAGGAAATGGTCTTTGCATCAGCCGCCGACTCGTCAAACGCTCTTATGTCTTCCACTAAAGTGGATATGGTGGCTTGCGTTCCTTGATGACGGGAGTATGACCGCATCAGGCGCTTTGTGAGTTCCGTATTGCGACTGATACCGTCGGCCCTCGATACGTCAGAACGTGTGACAGCATCATAATAGTATCTTACTGTGTCAAGTGCGGCTTCATCATTAAGCAAAGTAGCACTGGGCCAACCGCCACGGCATATTAGAAAAGCAATGTCTTCAAGTGACAGTTGGTTCATCCCCATAATATTGTCGGGAGAAGTGAAAAGGTTGCCAAGACTTACTTCCCCCGATGATTCTCCTGATTCATATAGGCTCATTGGACGCATGGTAAGCCAAGCGAATCGTCCTGTACCCGAATGATGGATGTCGTCAGTTTGGGCAGGAACGGCAGAACCTGTCAGAACGAACTGCCCAGGCTCACCTCGCCGGTCAACTTCGTAACGTATCGTGTCCCATAGCTTGGGAGCCAACTGCCATTCGTCTATAAGTAGAGGGATATTTCCTTGAAGCAATGCCTTGGGATTAATGTCCGCCATCCTGAGATATTGCGACATTTCGGCAGGGTCGTCAAGATACAGAATAGTTTTGGCATGTTGTGATGCCGTAGTGGTCTTTCCACACCATTTCGGACCTTCAATCAGCACTGCTCCCACTCCCGAAAGTCTTCTCTGGAGCATCCTGTCTGCGATTCTTTGCTTATACTTCTTCATATCCAACGAGTTTTGTCGGGTGCAAAGGTAGCAAAATTATTCCGAATATACAAAAAAAATCTCAACAAATTCCTCAGTTGGCTAAATTTCGTTTCCTCAGTTGGCTGAATTTCATTTCCTCAGTTGGCTGAATTTCATTTTCTCAGTTGGCTGAAAGTTTATATGTTATTGGATGTATAATTTCCCCAAGACAACATTTTTTTATCGGTTTTGGGGAATCATGACAGCATATTTTATTCAAATGTATCATATAGTTGTTGATTTGTTATATAATTAATATTTATTCAACTTTTTTAGTAAAACCGTGGCAATGCCTCGAAGTATGGTCTCGACACTTCTTTTATTGGTATCACAGGATATTCATCAGGTGGTCATCTCTCCTCTTTGGCAGGAACGACCAACGGTGTGAAGACGCGTAAGTTTGGCAAGGTGAAGGTGGATATAGAAGGACAGCTCGGACAATTCACCA
>JALFCG010000092.1 GCA_022771265.1 Prevotella sp. | reverse complement strand
CTACGTGACCACCTCGGAGCCTACGACCCTCACCGCTGAGTTCAAGCAGACAGGAGGCGGCAACACTGACGAAGGAGGCATGGGAGACATCGGAGAGTAGAAAATGAAGAGTGAAGAATTCTTTTGCAAACGAGAGCAGAGCCAAGCTCGCTTGAGCGATGCCGAGTGCAGCTAAAGAATCGACGAAGTCAATGAAGAATTCTTTTGCAAACGAGAGCAGAGCCAAACTCGCTTGAGCTATGCCGAGTGCAGCTAAAGAATCGACGAAGTCAATGAAGAATGAAAGATTGAGCTTTCCCACCCTTTAGAATAGCATTACAATATGGTATTATCAGAGCACCTCCACTGCATGACAGTAATTTGGCTCTCCCCCTAAGATAGGGGGAGTCCTCCAAAGGGGGGAGGGAGTATGAAAACGTCAGCACTTTCTCGCTTGACAAATGCTTTTGCAGGGAGCTCGTGCTGAAGGCTCGTGCTGGAAGCTTCTGCAGGAAGGTCATACGCCCCCGTCACTTCGTGACACCCCCTCTATCTTAGAGGGGGAACAAAAATGCTTTTGCAGGGAGCTCGTACTGAAGGCTCGTGCTGGAAGCTTCTGCTGGAAGCTTCTGCTGGAAGCTTCTGCTGGAAGGTCATACGCCCCCGTCACTTCGTGACACCCCCTCTATCTTAGAGGGGGAACAAGTTACTCAACTGCATGGAAAGGGGTGGGGAAGTTCTGTTAATTAATCATTATTCATAAAAAAATTATTCATTAAATTATTGATTATGAGTACAGAAACGAAAAAGAACACTTGGAAGCTGATACTTCAGCTCATCGTGTCAATCGCCACGGCGATAGCAACTACAATTGGCGTTACAAGTTGTATGGGAGCAAACGTGTATCTCTGACATCTTGTTAATCGAGAGCGAATCAAGAAAGGATTATTAGAAGTCGGGCAGGCTGAAAGGACTGCCCGACGTTCATTTGCGGGGCTTTCCCCCGGATGTTAAAAACCTGTCGTTATGACTGCAGTGGAGCTGGAGGGAGTCGAACCCTCGTCCAAACAGGGAAACCATACGCTTTCTACATGCTTATTCCAGCCTTTGGTTTTCGAGCGCCGACAAGACCTGGACCACCAATCGTCGCCTTATCCTCTAAATTGTCATCCGCCGCACGAGGCTACGGCAGACTATTTCCGATTGTCCTGCACCGCTTGACCAACCTGATTCGGAACAACATCCAGTTGAGCGATGTCTCGTCCTGTCACCTTGTGACTGGATAAAGCCAGTAATCTACTGTACTTCGATTAGGCAGCGAGAGCGTAGTTATTTTCGCCAATTAAATTTTTGTCCACTATGATTATGGAGTTAGCCGACGAGACTCCGCATGCTTACGTACCATTTCTGCCCGCTGTCAAATCCAGTCAACCCCAATGGTAAACGTAATGTTTCGGGTGCAAAGTTACAAATAATCGTTGATTCCTGCAAATGTTTGATGACAAATTTTGACTTTCGGACAAAAAAATCGAAGTGAAAACAAATAAATGACATATTTTTTTTGTTATTACGAATAAATTGACTACATTTGCAAACGCATAAAAGTAAAAGCTTACTAACAACAGAAATATAAATCAGATGAGACAACTGAAAATCATTAAGTCGATTACTAACCGTGAGAGTGCCGCGCTGGAGAAATACCTCCAGGAGATTAGCAAGGAAGAGCTGCTCACCGTAGATGAGGAGGTTGAACTTGCACAACGCATTCACAACGGCGACAAGAAAGCCCTGGAGCGACTGACGAAAGCCAACCTGAGGTTTGTGGTGTCGGTGGCAAAACAATACCAAAACCAAGGACTTAGCCTGCCTGACCTCATCAATGAGGGCAACGTGGGACTGATAAAGGCTGCGGAGAAATTTGACGAGACAAGGGGCTTTAAGTTCATCTCATACGCCGTGTGGTGGATAAGGCAGAGCATCCTGCAGGCACTTGCCGAGCAAAGCAGGATTGTCAGGCTGCCGCTCAACCAGGTGGGGTCGGTGAACAAGATTAACAAGATGCTCTCAAAATTCGAGCAGGAAAACGAGAGAAGGCCGTCGATAGAGGAGATAGCCGAGTCAACCGACCTGCCCGAAGAGAAGATTGACGACGCGCTGAGGGTGAACACAAGGCACGTGTCGGTCGATGCGCCATTCTCTGATTCCGACGACAACAGTCTGCTCGACGTGCTGGAGGACAAGGACACGCCGACTGCCGACAACGAGCTGGTGAACGAGTCGCTGAGGTCGGAGATAAAGAAAGCCCTCTGCGTGCTCAAGGATCGCGAGCGCGACATCGTCGAGGCTTTCTACGGCATAGGCATGCCGGAACACACGCTTGAGGAAATCGGCAGCATGTACAACCTGTCGAGAGAGAGGGTGAGACAGATTAAGGAGAAGGCGATAAGGCGGCTTCGCACGAACACCACCAGCAGGCAGCTGAAATCGTTTTTGGGATAAACAATAACAATAGAACAAAAAAAAATGAAAAGACTATTTTGTGCGGCAGCTGTGCTGCTCATGACCATGGGAACACTATCGACAGCCGTCGAGGCAAAGCCGAAACAAGTGCCAAAAGTGTATATCTTCGGGTTCTCCGCCTCATTCAAGAACCCTGTGGTTTACCTTACCGACATACAGGAGCTTGACAGTGCCTGGATTGACAGCAAGACGAAATTCCTGCTCGGTCGCGACACTTATTCCACACAACTGAAGGAATACCTCACGCAGAGCGTCAACGATTCTCACCGCACCTGCGTGGTTATGTTCTCAACAGAGAAAGCGAAGGCTGAAAAGAAGTACATGAAGCTTAAGCGCACCTACACGGTGAAAGCCAAAGCCAAGGATGGCTACGACGTGAAGTATCTCGACCGTAAGGACTTCTCGTTCGAGACGGTTGACATGAGTCCTTCCGAAGAAGAATAAAGGGCAGGGGAATATCTCCCCTACCCTTTTCTTTTTGCTATTATCTCTTTTTGCTTTGGACTAAGATGGGTTTTCTTGGAAAGAAAACGGAGTTTGCGCCGCTCGTAGTCCTCACGGTGACGCTCAAGATAGTTGTCTGCCATTGAAGAGTCGTGTTACCTGAACTTATTGTAAATCACGCTAATCGTCACCGGTTCATGTCGGTTAGCCGAACCTCCCACAAGGCGTGTGCTCTTCAGTTCCATGTCGTTTGACACGTTCGTGTAGGCAGTGCCGGAAGTGGTGTTGCTCGTCTCGATTTTCACAGGAATGAGCACTACCTTGTTCCAGTCGGCTGACTTGCCCTTGTTTGCCCACAGCGTGTTGACGAGCGACGAGATGTTGTTGAACGTATAGGTATTGTATCTAGAGCTGTAGGTCGCGACATATGACGTGACGTTGTCTGGCAGGTTGCGCTTCTCGAAGAAGGTGAACATACTGTCCTTTGGCACCATGAGGATAGACGTTGGCACGGTGAACTCGCCCTGACTGTCGCTGTTGTAGCGTGTAAACACGATTTTCGCAGAGCTGATGGTGTCGTTCTCGTGGTTTCGCTTTATGTCGTCAACGGGCAGTGTCACCTCTGTGTAGATGCCTGCAGGACTCTTAATGTAGGTGCAGCTGTTGTCGGCAGCAAGTTTCTGCATTCGCGCCTTGTCGTTGAGAATGTTGGTTGTCTGCATCACCTCCTCGGTGCCTCCGATGCGCAGCGCCTTGTTGACAATGGAGTCGTTGCTGACTGCCCGGAAGTGGAACTGCAGTCCGGTGATGAGCACCTCGCCCATTGTGCCGATGCCACTTGTCGATTTGACAAAGAAGCCGGGGAACACGCGGTTGATGAAGTTGTAGGAGTTGCGGAAGTTTTCGGAATCCTCGTAGTATTTGCGCATGAGATAGGTGCCGAGATTGGAGTACTCGTTGCCTTCCTTGTCAACATACTTGTCGTTGAGCGGTATGGAAACGGCCTTGACGGAGTCGGTCGTGATGAGTCCCTGGAAAGTATAGACCTTATCCTTGACGATGGCCTGTGGACCTGTTCTGAGGTAACCTTCCTTTTCGGGGCTGAAGCTGGAGTAGTAGTCCCTGCCTTCGGCTATAGGCTTTGCCAGCTCGTGGGCTGTGAGTTTCATCGGGTTGAGCGTGTCGCCCTTGAAGGCGTTGAAATAGATGTTGAAGAAGCAAGAGTCGGCATATACCAAGCCGTTGGCGTCCTTGCTTACTATGCTGTCGAGCTTTGGCAGCAGCGTACTTCCATCAAACGACTCCGACACTCCAAATTCGGTGGCGAAGTTGCTGGTCACGTAAGTGTTGGTCTCCGGGTCCTTGACATGACCTATATAAGTGTAAGAATTGCGTGACAGTACCGAATCGACCGTAATTGAACGTGTGTTGACCAAGAACGTGTCGGTGATGATGGCAAACTTGTCAACCTTGTTTGACAGAGAGTTGCCCACCATGTCGGTATTGTCATCACAAGAAGTCATGGCAACAAGTGCCATGACAACCATTGTAATCCATTTGTTTTTCATTCCGTTGCTATTTGTTATTTTTGTGTTTCCAATAGTACTTCACTATGGTGTTCAGCCCAGCAGACTGTTGTAGAAGTCAGCGTAAGCCTTGCCGAAGTCGTCGCCGGGGTAGCTCAGGAAGGGCTTGCCTGAAGCGGAGGCAAAGGCAGACAGGTCGGCATTGACATCGCCCGTGGCCTCTACTACCGCGTCGGAATAGCCGATGGCAATCTTCGCGAGCTCGCGATAGGTGATGGTTTCCGGATAGTCACTGAGCACACTGCCGTCAACAGAGCGGTAGGCGATACAGTCGCGGAAATCGTCGCACACCGAGCCCTCAAGTTCATTGCCGAAGAGCGAGGTGACCACTTTGGCGTTAGCAAACGAAGGCTCGTCAGCATAGGCAGTCTTGACGAACAAAGGAACGGCGTATGACATCCATCCCTGGCAATGGATGATGTCGGGAACCCATCGCAGCTTCTTTACGGTCTCGAGGACTCCCCTGGCGAAGAATATCGCACGTTCGCCGTTGTCGCCGTAAGGCTTGCCGTCGGCATCGACACCCATAAGACGCTTTGTGAAATAGTCGTCGTTGTCGATGAAATAAACCTGAGTCCTGCAAGCCTGCATCGACGCGACCTTAATGATCAGCGGGTGGTCGGTTTCGTTAATAATCAGATTCATCCCTGATAGCCTAATAACCTCATGGAGCTGCCCTCTTCTCTCGTTGATGTTTCCCCACTTAGGCATGAATGTCCTTATTTCGAATCCTTTCTCGACAACCTTTTGTGGTGCCAGACGACCCATGTTCGACATTTCACTTTCAGGAACGTATGGTAACATTTCCTGGTTGATGAATAATATTTTCTTTGCCATGTTTTGTATTTTAACGATGCAAAGTTACTATTTTTTTTTCGTATTTGGGCAAAAAAATCGCGTTTTTACGAAAAATACGATTCTTTTTTGTATATTTTTAGGTTATTATTTCGATATTTGCCAAAAATGTTGTTATTTTGCACCCGTTTTCATAAAACTCGATTAAAGAAGTACGTAATGATTGTAATTAACAGAATCGCAGAACTGCAAAACGTTCTGTTTGACAAAAGAAAGGAAGGACGCTCGGTAGGGCTCGTCCCGACCATGGGAGCACTGCACGAAGGACACGCCTCGCTCGTCAGAAGAAGCGTGGCGGAAAACGACATCACCGTGGTGTCGGTATTTGTCAACCCTACACAATTCAACGATAAGAACGACTTGAAAAATTACCCACGTACGCTCGAAGCCGACTGCAGGCTGCTTGACGAATGCGGTGCTGACTACGTGCTGGCACCTACCGTCGAGGAGATGTACCCGACACCTGACAACCGACACTTCGAGTTCCCGCCGGTGTCAACCGTCATGGAAGGCGCACACAGGCCGGGGCACTTCAACGGCGTGTGCCAGGTGGTCAGCCGACTGTTTTACATCGTAAATCCCGACAGGGCATATTTCGGAGAAAAGGACTGGCAGCAGATTGCCGTCGTCAAAGCCATGGTCAGACACCTCGGGCTGAAGGTGCAAATCGTGGAGTGTGCCATCGTCAGGGACAGCGACGGACTCGCGCGCTCAAGCCGCAACACCCTCCTCTCCACCGAAGAGAGAGCCATAGCGCCAAACATTTTCAAGGCTCTCAAGGAAAGCCTTGACTACGCCAAGAGCCACACCGTCGGAGAGACTCACGACAAAGTCGTTGCCGACATCAACGCCATTGACGGCCTTGACGTGGAATACTTCTCCATTGTCGATGGCGACACCCTGCTCGACATTGACGACTGGAACGCCTCCGGGCACGTCGTGGGCTGCATCACCGTCTATTGCGGCAAGACTCCTATAAGACTCATTGACCACATAAAGTATAAGTAAGCAGATGATGATAGAAGTATTAAAATCGAAACTTCACTGCGTAACCGTGACCGAGGCTAACCTCAACTACATGGGAAGCATAACCATCGATGAAGACCTGATGGATGCCGCAAACCTCATTGCTGGAGAAAAAGTGCAAATCGTGGACAACAACAACGGCGAGAGGTTTGAGACCTACATAATCAAAGGTGAAAGGGGCTCAGGCTCAATATGCCTCAACGGTGCTGCAGCAAGGAAAGTACAGGTGGGGGACGTGTGCATAATCATTTCATACGCCCTCATGGATTTCGAGGAGGCAAAGACATTCAAGCCGACAATAGTGTTCCCGGAAAACAACAAAGTGACAAAATAATGAACCGGAAGCGACATGGAACAGATACTGAAATATTTCCCCGACATCAGCGAAAGGCAGAGAAGGCAGTTTGAAATGCTCGACGGGCTGTACCACGACTGGAACGCCAAGATTAACGTCATCTCACGCAAGGACATCGACAACCTCTACGAGCATCACGTGCTGCACTCGCTGTCGATAGCCAAGGCGACAAGGTTCAAGGCAGGGACAAAAATACTCGACTTCGGTACAGGAGGTGGATTCCCGGGAATACCCCTTGCCATCATGTTCCCGGAATGCCAGTTCAAGCTCATCGACGGGACGGGAAAGAAAATAAAAGTCGCTACTGAGGTGGCAAATGCCATCGGACTCGACAACTGCCAACCGGTGCAACTGCGTGGCGAGGAAGAAAAAGGAAAGTTTGACTTTGTTGTCAGCCGCGCTGTCATGCCGCTGCCCGACCTCGTGAAGATTGTCACGAAAAACATCGTCAAGCGAGGCAACAACGTGTTGCCCAACGGAATCATATGCCTCAAGGGCGGCGACCTGCAGGCGGAAACCGCCCCGTTCAGGAACATAGTGGAGGTGACAAAGATTTCGAATTGGTTCGACGAGCAATGGTTCAAGGACAAAAACGTCATTTACCTGCCGGCGTGAAATAATCACAATGATAATTGAACAACATGAAGATTGAGAGATTTGAAGTGAATCCTTTCCAGGAAAACTGCTTCATCGTCAGCGACGAAACAGGAGAAGGAATAATCATTGACTGCGGAGTGTTCTTCAAAGAAGAACGACGAGCATTGGTCAATTACATCAAGGATAACGGCATCAGCCTGAAACACCTTGTGGCTACACACGGACACGTTGACCACAACTTCGGCAACAACACCATCTGCGAAGAGTTTGGGCTGAAGCCTGAGATATATCACAAGGACGAGTATCTCATGAACAAGCTGAACAAACAAGCTGTCGAGTTCTGCAACTACGACCTCGGATACGAGATGCCCCCAGTGGGAAAATATCTCAACGACGAGGACAAGATAACATTCGGCAACCACAGTTTCAGCGTCATTCCAACCCCAGGGCACACGCCAGGGTCGATATTCCTGTATTGCGAACAGGAACAACTCGCCTTCTCCGGCGACACCCTGTTCAAGATGAGCATAGGAAGGACCGACTTTGAACTCGGAAGCTACAACGACATCAAGGCAAGCCTCCAAAAAATCGCCAAGCTGCTGCCGCCCGACACAACCATCCTGCCGGGACACGGACCGAAAACGACATTGGGCTATGAAATGCAGTATAACCCATACATGAAGTAAATATTATAAAAATATGCAAAAAATCAACCCACACGTCATGTAATAATCATCACATGAGGTGTGGGTTTCAAAAGTTGACTAATCTCACGATCTGTTACTTTTTAGTTAACCTTAATAATCTAATACCATGAAAAACACACTGCAAATGTACGAATTATTATTGTAACTAACAAATACCAACCGTGAATATTAATGTATTTTTATAATTAAAGGTTAATTTTTAATGTTCTTAACAACAACTTTTTATTTATCACCTCTTTTTCCTCATTTGTGAACAACGACAGACAAGGTGAGATTTCAACAGCATTGTCCGACTCTGACAGTCGGCCGAACACTGTAGAACTCGAGAGGACAGCGTTGAGAAGCAGGCGGTCGTCGTCGTTTTCCTTATTCTTGCATTCAACCATCCCGTCAAGATACTTGCCCAAATCGACAGTGGCGAGCAGTTGCCACTTTCCGGAATAGACATTAAGACAGCTGCACTTCGTGTCCTTGCCGACGGTGGTCAGGACAAAAACCTTACACGCTGAGGAATCGGCAAGAACAGTGTCGGCAGACACCAACTTCATTTCCACCACACATGAGGAATCGACCCTAAGACAGAGATATGAATCGGTGAGCCTGGTCAATTCCGACGGCTCGTCAAACTTGTTGGTCACTTCCGCCTTCATGGCCATGGCAGCGAAATCAACCATGTCAAGACGATTGTTTCTTGTCAGGCAGGGCAACAAGGAGTCGGGCATGGCGACAAAAGCGTCAGCCACCTTCTCCTGTCCGACGCACTGAAGCGACAACACAAGGGCAAGCACCAATGCCGCTCCCCTACCCTTAGAGAATATGTAATACAAGTGTTTCATCACGAATAATGTTGTTATCCCTTGGTTACGTACATTTATGTTCAACGGCGCTTGCACAAGTGAGCCATCATGACAGATGCAAGTCCGGCTGTCTCGGTGCGAAGGCGGCTTTCACCAAGCGACACTGAAACGCCCCCGGCATCCAAGCACTTCCTCACCTCGTTCAGGGAAAAATCGCCTTCGGGTCCTATCATAACAGTTACATCAGCATCCTTGTCAAGCTTTCCCATCTCTCCGAAGAAATCGACCTTGGGAATCTCGTCGTAGCAATGGGCTATATACATTCCACCGGTACACTTAGCCATGAACTCGTCAAATGAGACAATCTCGTCAATGACAGGCTTCCATGCCTTCCTGCTCTGTTTCATGGCAGAGACGATGATTTTTTCCAGACGTTTGGTCTTTACTACCCTTCGTTCTGAATTATCGCAATTGATGAAAGAAATCCTGTCGAATCCTATTTCAGTGGCTTTCTCCACCATCCATTCCATTCGTTCCATCATTTTTGTCGGAGAGACGACAAGTCGAAGCGTTCCATGCCACTCTTTCCGCTGAGGCAATGTCTCAATCAACCGGAACATGCACTTTCTTGTGGCGGCGATGGTAATCTCAGCCCTGTAGAAGTTTCCCTCGCCGTCAGTAAGCATCATTTCGTCGCCTGACTTCAAGCGCAGGACACGAAGGGCATGCATTGCCTCTTCTTCCGGCAACTCCCCTGTTGTCATTGCGTTAGGCACATAGAAAAATCTGGTTTCTTTCATAACTCGATATTATTTTCGGTTCTTTAGCTCGTCTGACAATACTTTCGCCAAGCGGTAGTCCTCGTCGCGCAAGGCTTTTTCAAGCGCATTCTTCAACTTTGAGGTCGGCAGTATGGAGATAGGCATTGACTTCGTGTAAATGTCGTCCTTGGAATAGACCGAGCCTTGCCGTAGAAGAACGTCTTTCCGTACATATAGGCAGACACTGCTAATTTTGCTAAGCAGTACCGCATCCACCAACCTTATAGGGAAACATATACGATTATCGCTGGCAACAAGATACGACTGATATTCACCGTCGCTTATACCTGTGATAATCACACGCAAATCGTCGAGCAACGAATCATCGACAGCATCGATGACCCTTAGAAGGACCTCGGGAAGAAGGCGCGAGGGCTTGCCATTCTGTTCGTCGATGTCGTCATCATGCAGCTCAAACTTGTCGATAAAACACCTGTCGCAAATAAAAGTCAGCTGGCGGGTCTCGTCATTGCTAACCAATGAGACTATGCTCATGTTGCCATCACTGCTATTGATGTTATAGACTGACTCTAACCTGACTTGTAAAAAATCACTCTCTATAAACATTGCCTTATACACGTTTAGGCCGGAACACGAAGGCAAAGGCTATCGCTACTGCCAAAGCATAACCGGCAAAGATGAACCATACCGTTGACCAATCGCCCACAAGGAACGAATAGTCGCCATAATCAACCGTTGCGGTGTAGGTGTTTACAACCTTCTGCGCCGCTATAGTTCCAACCGTGGCTCCAATTCCGTTGGTCATCAGCACAAACAAGCCCTGTGCGCTGGAACGCATCTTCTTGTCGGTGTTTTGGTCAACATAGCAAGAGCCGCTGATGTTGAAGAAGTCAAATGCAACTCCATAGACAATCATTGACAAAAGGAACAATCCGTTGTCGGGAGTGCCAAGTCCGAAAAGGCCGAAACGCAACACCCAGGCTATCATGGCTATGAGCATCACGTTCTTTATACCGAAACGTTTCATGAAGAACGGAATTAGCAGTATGCCTAACGTCTCGCTTATCTGGGAGACTGAGATGAGGATGTTGGTATGCTTGACGCAAAATGTGTCGGCATATTCCGGTATGGTTTCAAAGCTGCTGATGAACGGATTGGCAAAGCCATTGGTAATCTGAAGACTCACGCCAAGCAACATTGAGAAGATGAAAAACAGAGCCATCTCCTTCTGCTTGAACAGGGAGAAAGCGTCAATGCCAAACGCCTTTGCCAGACTGCGCTTTTCAGAACCCGAAACAACCGGGCAAAGGGGAAGGGAGAATGAATAGAGGAACAAGACAAAGCTGACGATGCCCGAGGTCATGAACTGCATCTCTGTCACCTCGAAACCCATAATGTCAACAAGCCACATCATGACAATGAAACCGACAGTGCCGAACACCCTTATCGTCGGGAAAACCTTCACGGTGTCCATTCCTGCCCGCTGAAGGGCATTGAATGCCACGGAATTCGACAATGCAAGTGTCGGCATATAGAATGCCACCGACATTGTATAGAGGAAATAGACCATGGCAGGGCTGATGTGTTCCCATCCTGTGACGAAGCAGTACTGAGCCAACGCCACCATGAATACGCCTGCGAGAAGATGGCAAAAGCCAAGCATTCGTTGTGCAGGCACCCAACGGTCAGCCACGACGCCGATGATTGCAGGCATGAACAGCGACACGATGCCCTGGATAGAATAGAAGTAGCCGATGTCCGCTCCCATGCCGATGTCGCCAAGATAACGGCCCATCGAGGTCAGATAAGCTCCCCAGGCAGCAAACTCCAAGAAGTTCATTAATGCCAAACGTACTTTCAGATTCATTGTCATTATATTATTAATTCTACCTTTATGATTCATGTTATCGGTATGCCGTTGTGGAACAGATTATATGTTCCGTCGGGCTCCTTAATCAATCGTATCTCACCGGGAAGCCATTCTGTTCCCGGCTCTTCCCCTACAAGGGTTCTGACATTTGTCACCCTTCCGCCATCGATTTCCACGACTCCCATATTCAAGGTCACACCTTCAATGACAATCCTGTGGGCGGCAAGTTTCCTTTTTCCCCGCGTCATCTGGACTTAGGATGTTGCAGCCTGCCTTCACCCATTGCCCTCGGAGGCAACGGCGGCACATTGCGGAGAGGCTTGGCGGTATCGGGAGCTGCCTTGCGGATGGAGTCAGCCCTATGTATGGAGTCGGTCTTGGCCTGGGCAGACTTTTCCGCTTCCTTTGGCTTTCTCATCCTGAGGAACTGGACATTGTCGATGAACATCAGCTTCAGTGTTGAACTCTCGTCACGACCACGGTCAAGATAGACATATCCGCGAATGTCACGAACCATATCGTTGTCATTTGGTCTTACCCTAACCTGCGTCAATCCTGAAATACCGACGTTTTGGTTGAACTGCGCTACACTGTCGTTGGCATATCTCACAGCCACATATACCGTTGCGTCCTTCGTTCCTGACTGATAAAGGAAGTTGGCATCGAATGTCATCATGTAGGTATCGCCTTTACGGAAAGAAGTGTCAGCCTTGATTTCAAAGTCCATGCGGTTGTAAGGGATAGCAGGAGTGAGCATAAACGACTTCTTTTCGCTCCAGATGTCAGCTGTGTCCCCACCTGCCACATAACGTCGTCTGACGCTTGACACTGCAGTACCTACAGCCTCGTCGCCCATGCGTTCCTGCAGTCTGTTGTAAATCTTGCGGAGATAGTCGGCCCGACGGTAATAATAGACCAACGAGGAGTCAAACTCCGCCTCCGTCAGTCCGTGTTTTTTCAAGACGGCAAGAAAATACAAGCGTTTGTTGTAGTTCATGTTTCCGTCCCTGCCATCAAACTCTGCCATTGATTGCGACAAGTAATAGTCGTAGAGGACATCTTCCATGTCGTCGGGCGAGATGTACTGGCTTGGTACTGTCGGTTTGCAAGCTGCCAATATCATGGCGAGAAGTGCTCCGGCAAATATATGATTCCATCTGAATGTCATTTCTCTTGACTTGTTTCTCCTGTCTCCGAGGTCTCTTCCTTTTTTCTCTTTCCGATGATTTTCTCTATCGACAACTGCTGCAGTTCCTTTCTGTACCATATCAGCAATGTCACGACCCCAACGCTTATCGACGAATCGGCGACGTTGAAGATAGGGCTGAAGAAGATGAACTGCTCGCCTCCGACAAGCGGCATCCAGTCAGGCCATGTGGTGTTGATGATGGGGAAGTAGAGCATGTCAACCACTTTTCCCATAAGGAACGGAGCATAGCCGGTGCCGAACTCCACAAGGCTTGACACTGAGTAAGGCGTTGAAGCGTCGAACAATAGTCCATAGAACATACCGTCAATCATATTGCCCACTGCACCTGCAACAATCATGACCAAGCAGACGATGTAGCCCAAACGGGCGCGGTTTCTGATTTCAAGGATGACATAACGGCTGAGGATGGCTATGAGAGCTATTCTCATCAGCGAGAGCAGTAGCTTGCTGCCCAACTCCATGCCGTAGGCCATTCCGTTGTTCTCTATGAACAGTATCTTGAACCAACTGAATATCTCTATACTCTCGTGAATCGTCATGTTGGTCTTCACCAAAACCTTCGTGACCTGGTCAACGAGAAGGATGATGACCAACAAAAACGCCGCGAGTTTGCCGCTTGCTGTTCCCTTATGCTCCTTTGTCATTTGCGGTTTTGTTTTGACTCCACACTCAGGGTCGCATGAGGAACAGCCTTCAGGCGCTCCTTAGGAATGAGCTTACCTGTGATGCGGTCTATGCCATAGGTCTTGTTCTTTATCCTTATAAGAGCTGCCTCAAGACCTTGGATAAACTTCTGCTGGCGGCTGGCAAGCTGGATAAGTTCCTCCTTGCTCTGTGTGGCACTGCCCTCTTCCAGAACCTTGTATGTTGGCGAAGTGTCGTCGACGTCATTTCCGTCCTTGTTCATCAATGAACTCATCATCTGGTCGTAGTCGCGCTTTGCCAGACGAAGCTTCTCGATAATAATCGCCTTGAACTCCTCGAGTTCCTGGTCGCTGTAACGTGTCTTTTCTGTCATAATATTCTTTACTTTAAGAATGATTATCTCTTTTCAATTTTGATATTTGCCTTAAGCTCGTCAAGTTCAACCTCCTGACCGTCGTTGTCGGCGAGCACGATGTTGTCAGCAAGAACCTGGGCTTTGATATAATCAGCGAAACAGCCGACAGCCTTCGCTATTGCCTCAGCATCGGTTATTCTGATGTCGATGCGGTCGGTAATCTCTAAACCAGTCTCTTTGCGAATGTTCTGAATACGGTTGATGAGCTCGCGTGCCATACCCTCGTTGCGCAGTTCCTCCGTCAGTTCCACCTCAAGGGCAACGGTAAGGTTTCCTTCGTTGCTTACGAGCCATCCGGGAATGTCCTCGCTGATGATTTCCACATCAACGGCATCGACACTTACTTTCTGCCCGTCGATGTCGAGGTCAATCACTCCGTTCTTCTCTAAGAGTGCTATCTGATCCTGGTCGAGTGCTGCCATTGAAGCTGCAATAGACTTCATCATCTTGCCGAACTTCTTGCCCATCGTCCTAAAGTTACACTTCACCTTTTTCACGAGAATTCCCTGTCCTTCAACAAATTTCAGTTCCTTCACGTTAACCTCGTTCATTATCAGTTCCTTCACTGCCTCAATGTGCTGGCGCTGGATGTCGTCAACGGCAGGAATCATTATTGCCTGAAGAGGCTGGCGAACCTTTATGTTCACCTTCCTGCGCAGGGCGAGAACCATGGAAGTAATCTTCTGGGCCATTGCCATACGCTGCTCAAGGTCGGTGTCAATCATGCTCTCGTCGGCAACCGGGAACTTGGCCAAATGGACAGAGCATACGTTGTCGCGACCTGTTGCTTGGGTCAGGTCGAGATAGAGCTGGTCGGAATAGAAAGGTGCAAATGGTGCAAGCAGTTTGGCTACGGTCTCAAGACAAGTGTAAAGGGTCTGATAAGCCGACAGCTTATCCTGGCTCATCTCCTTTCCCCAGAAGCGCTTGCGGTTCAAACGGACATACCAGTTACTCAAGTCGTCATTGATGAACGCCTCTATCAGTCGGCCAGCTCGAGTAGGGTCGTAATTCATCATCTCTTTATCTACTCCCTTTATCAACGAGTGGAGCACCGACAGTATCCAGCGGTCAATCTCAGGACGCTCTGCCACAGGAACGTCGGGTTGCGAGTAGTCGAACCCATCGACATTTGCGTAGAGGCTGAAGAAAGAATAAGTATTGTATAATGTGCCGAAGAACTTGCGGCGAACCTCGTCAACTCCTTCCTGGTCATACTTAAGGTTGTCCCACGGCTCTGAGTTGGTCATCATGTAGAAACGCACCGGGTCGGCTCCGTATTTCTCGATTTGTTCAAAAGGATTGACCACGTTGCCAACGTGTTTCGACATTTTGTTTCCCTTGGCGTCAAGCACGAGTCCTGACGAAATGACATTCTTGAAAGCTACCGAGTCAAACACCATGGTTGCAATGGCATGAAGCGTGAAGAACCATCCACGTGTCTGGTCAACACCTTCGTTGATGAAATCGGCGGGGAACGCCTTTCCCTCGTCGATAAGTTCCCGGTTCTCGAATGGATAGTGAATCTGGGCATATGGCATCGAACCGGAGTCAAACCACACATCAATGAGGTCGCTCTCACGTTTCATTGCCTTGCCTGTGGGACTTACCAGCACTATATCATCGACGTATGGACGATGGAGGTCAATGCGGTCATAGTTTTCCTGAGAGTAATCGCCGGGAACAAAACCGTTGTCCTTCAACGGATTGCCACTCATGACACCAGCCTCGACAGCCTTCTCTATCTCTTCATAGAGTTGTTGCACGCTTCCAATGCATATCTCTTCCCCGTCCTCGTCACGCCATATCGGGAGCGGTGTTCCCCAATAGCGCGAGCGGGAAAGATTCCAGTCGTTGAGATTGTCAAGCCAATTTCCAAAACGTCCTGTCCCGGTTGATTCCGGTTGCCAGTTGATGGTTTTGTTGAGCTCCGACATTCTTTCCTTCTTCGCTGTGGAACGGATAAACCATGAGTCAAGAGGATAGTAAAGAACCGGCTTGTCGGTTCGCCAGCAGTGAGGATAGTTGTGGACATGCTTTTCTATCTTCAAGGCTGTTCCCTCCTGCTTCATCTCCATGCAAATCTCTATGTTGAGGTCTTCTGCCTTGGCGGCCCCGGCCTCGTCATATTTCCCGTTGATATTGAATTCTGGTTTATATGCGTTTTTCACATAGTCGCCTTCATGCTTTCCGTAAGCCTCCTTATCGACGCACGCGTTGATGAAGTTATTGTCGAGTTCCTCTGTCAGGTAATACTTGCCCTGAAGGTCAACCATCGGGCGTGTATCGCCCTTCTTGCTTATGAGGAAGAGTGAAGGAATCTCAGCGTCTTTCGCCACTTTCGCGTCATCGGCACCGAAGGTCGGCGCAATGTGTACTATGCCGGTACCGTCGTCGGTTGTAACATAGTCACCAGGAATGACCCGGAAAGCCTTTTCCTCCATTTCCACAAAGCGGTCTTTTCCGTTTTCGCCGTCGAACACTTTTTCTGGATGTTTCTCCGCGTACATCTTTATATAATCAGGCGACTGTGGTTCCAACTTCATGCAAGGCTTTACCCAAGGCATAAGTTGCTTGTAGCCCATACCGACAAGCTCTTCGCCCTTATAGCGGGCAACAACCTCGTAAGGCACAGTCTTATCACCATGCTTGTAGTCGCCAAGCGGCAGTTCTGCTCCCTCGGGCTTCAGATAAGCAGATAGGCGGTCTTCTGCCACTACTATCATTATTTTCTCATCGGTATATGGATTATAGGTCTTTACCACACAATAAGTATAGCTCGGACCAACGCACAAGGCGGTGTTTGAAGGAAGTGTCCAAGGAGTGGTTGTCCAGGCGGCAAAGTAAGCCTTGCCCCAATTGCCCCATTCAGCCTTCTGCTCAGTGATTTCAAACAGTGCGGTGGCTGTCGTGTCCTTTACGTCACGGTAGCAACCTGGCTGGTTAAGCTCGTGGGAGGAGAGTCCTGTACCTGCTCCAGGAGAATAAGGCTGAATGGTGTAGCCCTTATAGAGGAGTCCCTTATCGTAAAGCTGCTTGAGCAGCCACCAAAGGGTTTCAATGTATTTGTTGTCGTAGGTGATATAGGGATGGTCAAGGTCAACAAAATAGCCCATCTCTTCAGTCAGCTGTCTCCATTCGGCTGTGAACTTCATGACATTTTCACGACAGCGGCGGTTGTAGTCCTCAACAGAGATATACTTGGAAGAAGCGTGATTGTCAATGTCAGCCTTGGTGATTCCGAGTTCTTTCTCAACCCCCAGCTCCACTGGAAGTCCGTGAGTGTCCCATCCAGCCTTTCTTTTCACCTGGAAACCCTTCATTGTTTTATACCTGTTGAATGTATCCTTTATGGCGCGAGCCAAGACATGGTGTATACCTGGATGACCATTGGCGGAAGGAGGTCCCTCGAAAAACACGAACTGCGGGCATCCGTCACGCTCATCTATTGTCTTATGAAACACGTCATTACTATTCCATCGCTCAAGTATCTCCTTGTTCACTTGAGTCAAATTCAATCCATTGTGTTCGGCAAATTTCTTAGCCATTTCTTATATTGTTTTATTGATATTATTATTTTAGGGCGCAAAGATAATAAAAATATGTGATACAACAAAATATTATAATACTTTTTAAGGATTGCGTGTTTGCCGATAAACATCGATTGAATGAAGTTTTCAAAAAAAATCTTAATATTACACTTACTTGTCAAAGTTTTCAGAATTAAAAATGTATCTTTGCAAACAAATTGGCTACAGAATCTACAGCAAGAAACTTTAAACAACATATTTGATATGAAAAAGAAACTCTCCAAGGTTCTCGTTCTCGGCTCGGGTGCCTTAAAAATTGGACAAGCTGGCGAATTTGACTATTCCGGCTCTCAAGCTCTAAAAGCTCTGCGTGACGAAGGCATTGCTTCAGTACTTGTCAATCCAAACATAGCCACTATACAGACTTCTGAAGGTATTGCTGACAAGGTCTATTTCCTACCGGTAAATACACATTTTGTCACGGAAATAATCAGGAAAGAGCGTCCGGACGGAATACTCCTCGCCTTCGGAGGACAAACTGCCCTCAACTGCGGAACAGAACTTTACACCACCGGCGTTCTCGAAAAATTCGGAGTCGAAGTGCTCGGCACTTCTGTAGAAGCTATCATGAACACTGAGGACCGCGACCTCTTCGTGCGAAAGCTCAACGAGAAAGAGCTGAAGACACCTGTCTCGCAAGCCGTGGAAAACATGGACGACGCTCTCGCCGCTGCACGTAACATCGGGTTCCCGATAATGATTCGTTCGGCATACGCTCTGGGCGGACTCGGTTCAGGCATCTGCCGTAATGAGGAAGAGTTCCGCGAACTTGCAGGCAGCGCTTTCACTTTCGCTCCGCAGATACTTGTCGAAGAGTCGCTTAAGGGATGGAAGGAAATAGAGTTTGAGGTGATTCGTGACGCCAACGACCATTGCTTCACCGTTGCTTCAATGGAAAATTTCGACCCTCTCGGCATACACACAGGAGAATCAATCGTTGTTGCTCCAACTTGCTCACTATCCGACGAGCAAGTTAAGATGCTCCAGGAAATAAGCATTCGTTGCGTTAGACATCTCGGAATAGTTGGAGAATGCAATATTCAGTTTGCCTTCAATGCCGAGACCAACGACTACCGCATCATTGAGGTCAACGCACGCCTCAGCCGCTCTTCTGCATTAGCATCAAAGGCTACCGGTTACCCTCTCGCCTTCGTAGCCGCAAAAATCGCATTAGGTTACACTCTCGACCAAATTGGTGAAATGGGCACGCCCAACTCGGCATACGTTGCACCTCAGCTCGACTACATGATTTGCAAGATTCCGCGATGGGACCTCACAAAGTTCGCCGGTGTCAGCCGTCTCATAGGCTCGTCAATGAAATCGGTGGGTGAAATCATGGCTATAGGACGTTCATTTGAGGAAATGATACAAAAAGGACTTAGAATGATCGGACAAGGAATGCATGGATTTGTGGGCAACGACCACACCCGTTTTGACAATCTCGATGACGAACTGCAGAATCCGACTGACCTGCGCATATTTGCAATCGCACAGGCTCTTGAGGAGGGTTACAGCGTAGAGCGGATTGAGGAACTCACGAAGATTGACGTATGGTTCCTCGAACGTTTGAAACATATCGTTGACATAAAGCATAATCTTCAAAAATACAACGACTTACAATCTCTTCCTGCAGAATTACTTAAAGAGGCAAAAGTAGCAGGATTCTCTGACTTCCAAATAAGTCGTTTTGTCCTCAAGCCCGAATCAGGAAACATGGAGAAGGAAAACGCCATGGTTCGACGTCACCGCAAGAACCTCGGCATAATTCCTGCCGTGAAGCGCATCAACACTGTGGCAAGCGAACATCCAGAACTGACTAACTACCTTTATATGACGTACGCTGTAAGCGACTCTGACATCGACTTCTACAAGAACGAAAAGTCAGTGGTAGTGCTAGGATCTGGCGCATACCGCATCGGCTCGTCTGTAGAGTTCGACTGGTGTTCTGTCAACGCTGTAAACACTGCACGCAAGCTCGGCTACAAGTCGATAATGATAAACTACAACCCGGAGACCGTCTCTACCGACTACGACATGTGCGACCGTCTCTATTTCGACGAACTTTCACTCGAACGCGTTCTTGACATCATCGACCTTGAGCAGCCTCGCGGCGTTGTTGTCAGTGTAGGCGGACAAATACCAAATAATCTTGCTATGCGTCTCCACAACTACGGAGTGCCTATCCTTGGCACTTCGCCGACAGACATCGACCGCGCAGAAAACCGCGACAAGTTCTCAGCAATGCTCGACCGTCTCGGCATCGACCAGCCTGCCTGGCGTGCACTTACATCTTTTGACGACATCAAGGAATTTGTAGGCAAAGTGGGCTTCCCCGTTCTCGTCCGCCCTTCATACGTTCTCTCGGGAGCAGCCATGAACGTATGCTACAGCTATGACGAGCTTGAACGCTTCCTGCAGATGGCTACAGAAGTAAGCAAGGATTTCCCCGTTGTCGTGTCGCAGTTTATGCAGGACACAAAAGAAATCGAGTTCGACGCTGTTGCCGACAAGGGAGAGGTCATTGAATATGCCATCTCTGAACACATCGAGTATGCCGGCGTTCACTCCGGCGATGCCACAATGGTGTTCCCGGCACAGAACATTTACTTCTCCACCATACGCCGCATAAAGAAGATATCACGCCGAATAGCCAAGGAGCTGAACATTAGCGGGCCGTTCAACATACAATATCTTGCAAAAGGCAGCGACATCAAGGTCATTGAGTGTAACCTGCGCGCCTCGCGTTCATTCCCCTTCGTAAGTAAAATCCTTAAGCGTAACTTCATCGACACCGCCACACGCATCATGCTTGATGCGCCATACGAGCGTCCAGCAAAGAGCGAGTTTGACATTGACCGCATAGGAGTGAAAGCGTCACAGTTCTCTTTTGCCCGACTGCAGAACGCCGACCCTGTACTCGGAGTCGATATGTCGTCAACAGGAGAGGTGGGTTGTCTCGGCGACGACTTCAACGAGGCACTTCTTAACGCTATGATAGCTACAGGATACAACATCCCGCGCAAGAATATTCTTGTGTCATCTGGTGGTCTGAAAGGAAAGGTTGACCTGCTTGAACCGATGAAAAAACTGGCGGACTCCGGCTATTCAATATTCGCCACTGAAGGAACATCGAAATTCCTTGCAGAAAACGGCGTAAAGTCAACTGTCGTTTCCTGGCCTGACGAGGATGGTGAAAACAAGGTTATGGACATGATTGCCAACCACAAGTTCGACCTCATCATCAACGTCCCGAAAAACCAGACGAAACGTGAGCTGACCAACGGTTACAGGATACGTCGTGGCGCTATCGACCACAACATTCCCCTCATGACCAATGTCCGTCTCGCCAAAGCATTCGTTGAAGCATTCTGCACCATGAAACTTGACGACATAAAAATCAAGAGTTGGCAGGAGTATAACGCATAATACAAGTATAATTGTCTTTGATGAAAGAAAAGATTCTCTTCGTATGCCTCGGAAACATCTGCAGGTCTCCAGCAGCCGACGGTATAATGAAAGCCATGGCTGAGGAGCAAGGACTGGCACACCTGCTCGACATCGACTCCTGTGGCATAGGAGCATGGCACGTCGGGCAACTACCCGACCCTCGCATGCGACGCCACGGACACAACCACGGCTACAGCTTCGACCACCGTGCACGGCAGATATCCGCTTCCGACTTCTCACGTTTCGACCGCATCATGGTCATGGACCGCGAAAACCTGCGTGCCGTAAAATCGCTCGCCCCGAGTCATGAACACACTGACAAGGTGGAGATGCTGGCAAGCTACCTCAGCCACCATGAATCCTATTCGGTCATTCCTGACCCTTACTATGGAGACGACAAAGACTTCGAACTCGTCATTGAGCTCCTTGAGGACGCATGCCAAGGGCTCATCGACCACATTATTAACAACAAAAACATAAACAAAAAATGAACATTGGAGATAAACTGCCTGACATTCTCGGGCTTAACGAGAAAGGCGAGCAAATAACAAGAGACAGCCTCGCCGGAAAAAAAGTGGTACTCTACGTCTATCCAAAGGACAACACCTCCGGATGTACGGCAGAGGCATGCTCACTCAAAGACCATTACGATGAACTACTGTCAAAAGGCTACATCGTAGTCGGAGTGAGCAAAGACTCGGCAACCAGCCACCAGAAATTCATCGATAAGTATGAACTGCCGTTCCCACTTATTGCCGACACCGACACAACCCTGCTACAACAACTTGGGGCATGGGGTGAAAAGTCCATGTGTGGCAAGAAATACATGGGAACACTCCGAACCACTTACCTTGTCAACGAAGAAGGCATCGTAGAAAAGATTTTCACACCAAAGGAAATAAAGACGAAAATCCACGCCGAACAGATTCTTGACTACATTAAGTAATACACTAAACATAATAAAAGCACCATTTCCAAGCAAAAATGCAAAGTTTTTGGTGCTTTTATTTTGTATTTCAACCAATATTTATTACCTTTGCAGCCAGAAAAAATTATGCGCCCATAGTTTAATGGATAGAATGAAGGATTCCGGTTCCTTTGGTTGGGGTTCGATTCCCCATGGGCGTACTCCTCTTGACTTATGGGAAACATTAAACTTTTGTCCTCGGTTCGCAGCAATATACTCGCAAAGACGGCAAAGGCAAGGCCGATGTCTTCGCCAATGCCATCCGCCATGACCACCGAAGTGGCAATCCCACCACACGTTGGAACGACATCATCAAGCTAAAATAGCACTATACGACCAAGCTTGAAGATAAAAAAATGTGTTTTTTCTTTGTTATTTCATCCTTTTGCACTACCTTTGCAAACGGAATCACTGCCGCGGCTTGTCGCTGGCGTAGCTGAAAGGCTACACGAGAGGAAAGTCCGGGCAGCACAGGACACCCCACTTCTGAAAGTGGAAGCTGTTGGTGACAGCAGGATAAGGCAGAAGAAAACAACCGCCCCATATCGTTTGGAGCAAGGGTGAGAAGGTAGTGTAAGAGACTACCAGTCGCCGGGTGACCGGCGGGCTGTGCCTTCTGGGGGCTGCAAGTTCATGTAAACCATCGTCAAAAGGGTTGTCCGCCCAAATGTCTCGCACTGCGATGGAGGGTAGAATGCTTAAGCCGTATGGTGACATGCGGATTAGATAAATGACAGGCACGATGGTGGCAACATCGTCGGACAGAACCCGGCTTACAGCGGCAGTGTTTCCTTTTCATGAATAATTGTTTAGCTGTAAGATGTGTTTGGACATGTTCAAGAATATGATGGCAAAAACCTGGAGGCGGCTGATGCTTGCTGTCAGGTTCTTTACTGCAAAGCAGGTGGTTAGTGAAGCTTC